>NZ_LFJB01000040.1:0-212464 GCF_006658625.1 Bradyrhizobium sp. UNPF46 | reverse complement strand
ACCTCCGCCGCCTCCGCCACCTCCGGCAGCGGCTCCCCCAGCCCGGCCCGCACCTGCGCCCACGGCAACGCCGCCTGCCCCGACGGCAGCACCCGCGGCTCGCCCCGGCGCACCTGCGCCCGCACCGACAGCGACGCCCGCACCGACGGCAACGCCTGCGCCGACCGCAACGCCGGCACCTGGCAGCACGCCCGGCGGATCGCCGGCAGGGCGCCCCGGTACACCGCCGCCCGGCCGCCCAGGCGCGCCTCCTCCCCCGGCGGGATCACCGGCTCCTGGTGCTGCGCCGGCTCCGGCAGCGACGCCGACTCCTGGCGGCACGCCGACGCCCGGACGCCCAGGTGCAGCACCAGCTTCTGGCGCGACCCCGGCCCCGACTGCGACGCCGGCACCCGGCCAACAAGGCGCAACGCCTCCTGCGGGCGGGCCCGCCGCCGGAACTCCGCCGACGTCCCCGCAAGCTGGCGCTCCGCCACGGCCGCCGGCGCCTCCCGCCGGCGCCGTGGCACCGTCGGTCGTCCCCGGTTCGGCGGCAGCAACGCCGCCGCCAGACCGAAAGCAATACGCGACACCGACGATTGCGCCCGCCTTCAGGGCCGCGCCGACGATTGCCGCACCCTTGCCGCCCGCGCCGCGTCCGCCGCAGCGTGACCTGACACCGCTCGCGATCGGTGCGGGCGTCGTGGCCGGCGCAGTCCTCGGTGCCACCATCGCCGACCTCCACAGTCAGCGTCGCGAGTCCATCGAGGGCGGACGCACCGTCTACACCGAGCCGGACCGCATCATCATCCGCGATCCGGGCGGGCAGGCTTATGTCCGTGGCAACGATCTCTATCGCTTCCGCTACGGCGCACGCGACATCCGCACCGACACCGTCGGCGGAGAAACCCGCACGGTCGTGATTCGTCCCGACGGCAGTGAGATCATCACCGTCGTCGGTCCCGATGGCCGGCTGATGCGACGCATCCGCAGGGATCCCCGCGGACGCGAGCTCATCATCATCGACAACACCTACCGCGATCCGCGCGCGGTCGGCGGCTTCTATGTCGACGTGCCTCCGCCGGTCGTGAACATCCCCTACGATCGCTACATCGTCGACGCCCAGGAAGCGTCACCTGACGTCATCTACCAGACCATGGTGGCGCCACCGGTGCAGCGGATCGACCGGCGTTACTCGCTCGACGAGATCCGCTACAGCCCCAATGTTCGCATGCAGATGCCGAGCATCGACGTCAACACGATCATCTTCGAGACGGGATCGTGGACCATCCCGCCGGACCAGGCGGCGAGGTTGCAGGTGATTGCCGACGGCCTCAACCAGGCGATCCAGCGCAATCCGCGCGAGGTCTTCCTGATCGAGGGACACACCGACGCGGTCGGCAACGAGGTCGACAATCTCTCATTGTCGGACCGTCGCGCGCAATCCGCAGCCGAATTGCTGACGCAGCAATTCGGTGTGCCCGCCGAGAACCTGACCTCGCAGGGTTATGGCGAGCAGTACCTGAAGGAGCAGACGCAAGGGCCCAGCGCGATCAACCGTCGCGTCACCATCCGCAACATCACGCCGCTGCTCAACGGCGGTCAGGCCTCGCTGCCGCCGCCCCCGCCCGGCACCGCGCCGCCGCGGTAACGGCAACCACAAACGCAAATGGCCGGGAGCGATCCCGGCCATTTTTGTTTTCGTGGTTGCGAGGAGCGCAGCGACGAAGCAATCCAGACTGTCGCTGCTGAGAGATTCTGGATTGCTTCGCTTCGCTCGCAATGACGAATGAGGCGATAGTTGCGGATTACGTCAATCCTTGTCGCTTTCGAGCCGGAAGATCTGCGAGCCTTCGCTGCCCGAGAGCAGGCCGGTCTTCGAATAAAGGCTGAGCTTGGTGCGGGTGTCGGCGATGTCGAGATTGCGCATGGTGAGCTGGCCGATGCGGTCGGCCGGCGTGAAGGCGGCGTCCTCGACCTTCTCCATGCTGAGCCTTTCAGGCGCATAGGTGAGGTTGGGGCTCTCGGTGTTGAGGATCGAATAGTCGTTGCCGCGGCGCAGCTCCAGCGTCACCTCGCCGGTGACGGCGCGCGCGACCCAGCGCTGGGCGGTCTCGCGCAGCATCAAGGCTTGCGAGTCGAACCAGCGGCCCTGATAGAGCAGGCGACCCAAGCGCATGCCGCTGATGCGGTATTGCTCGATGGTGTCCTCGTTGTGGATGCCGGTGACGAGGCGCTCATAGGCGATGTGCAGCAGCGCCATGCCCGGCGCCTCGTAGATGCCGCGGCTCTTGGCCTCGATGATGCGGTTCTCGATCTGGTCGCTCATGCCGAGGCCATGACGGCCGCCGATGGCGTTGGCTTCGAGGAACAGCGCGACGGGATCGGAGAAGGTCTGGCCGTTCAGCGCGGTGGGCTGGCCTTCCTCGAAGCGCACCACGACCGTCTCAGCCTTGACGGCGCAATCGTCACGCCAGAACGGCACGCCCATGATCGGGTTGACGATCTTGATGCCGCTGTCGAGGCTTTCGAGATCCTTCGCCTCGTGCGTCGCGCCGAGCAGATTGCTGTCGGTCGAATACGCCTTCTCGGCGCTCATCTTGTAGGCAAAACCCTGGGCGGTCATGAATGCCGACATCTCGGCGCGGCCGCCGAGCTCGTCGATGAACTGCTGATCGAGCCAGGGCTTGTAGATTTTCAGGCCGGGATTGGTGAGCAGGCCGTAACGGTAGAAGCGCTCGATGTCGTTGCCCTTGAAGGTCGAGCCGTCGCCCCAGATGTTGACGCCGTCCTCCTTCATCGCCGCGACCAGCATCGTGCCGGTCACCGCGCGCCCGAGCGGCGTGGTGTTGAAATAGGTGATGCCGCCGGTCGAGATGTGGAAGGCGCCGGACTGGATCGCGGCGATGCCTTCATGGACCAGCTGCGTGCGACAATCGACGAGGCGCGCCTTTTCGGCGCCGAACTCCATCGCCTTGCGCGGGATCTCGTTGTAGTCGGCCTCGTCGGGCTGGCCGAGATTGGCGGTGTAGGCGTAGCAGCGCGCGCCCTTCTGCTTCATCCAGAGCAGCGCGGCGGAAGTGTCGAGGCCGCCCGAAAAAGCGATGCCGACTTTCTCTCCCTTGGGCAGGCTTTTCAGGATCGTGGTCATGGCGCGTCCAATCGGTCTCAAATAGCTGATGTTGTCTGTGGCTCGTGGCGGCGAATATCAAATTTCGCACGCCTCGGCACGCATTTAATGGCTCAAACCGAGGGCTCGGGACCGGTCCTGCGGCCGAACAGGCGCTGGCGGAGCCGGTAGGCGGGCATGTTCAGCCGGGTCAGGGCGGCATCGACCGCCTCGTCCGAAAACCGCGTTCGCGGCCAGCGGTAAATCAGCGCGTAGGCAAACCAGATCACCACGAAGGTGACGAGGCCGGCGATCGACACGTCGGTAAAGAAGTGCCCGCCGAAGGCCATGCGCAGCCCGCTGGTCACGGCGCCGAAGATGACTGCTCCGGCGTAAGCGAGCGGCCGCCACGCCGGCGGCGCCAGCGCGGCGGGCGCCAGGGTCCAGAACGCGGTCGCGCCTTCGCCCGAGAAGAACGAGCAGTTGCGCGCGCAGCCGCCGCGGGGATCCCACCACGGCACGAATTGCTGATCGCCGGCGAACTCGGTCACCACCACCGGGCGCGGCCGGCCCCAATAGGTCTTGAAGGTGAGGTTGGTGAGGATGCCGGCCGACAGGATGATCGTGGCCAGCAGGAACACGATCGCGCGTCCCGACACCATCAAGGGACGGTCGGGCCTGATCATCTTGACCACGAGCGCCACCAGCGACGGCAGCACGAAAGCCCAGGCGACCCACATCGCGGCATCGCGCGCGAAGCCGGCCCAGTCGTTCAGCTTGAGCGGAAAGGTCTTCGTCTCGGGGTCGAAGAACAGCGATGCCAGCTTGAGATCGAGCTCGGGATAGAGGCCGAAAACGACGCCGATCACGAGCCACAGCGCCAGGGCGATGAAGAGTCCGGTACGGTTCATGGCGCGCGGTTTAGCGGAGTGGGACGGGGATGAAAACCCCAACGGCGGTGCCCATCCTCCCCTGGAGGGGGAGGATCGGTTCGCATGTAGCGAAGCGAAATGCGAACCGAGGTGGGGTGAAGCCACGCGCACAGCTATCGCGGATAGTCTGTCACCCCACCCCGCTCGCGCTATGCGCGATCGACCCTCCCCCTCCAGGGGAGGGTAAAAAGCCTCACCGCGCATCCGGCCTTGAATGCGACGGCAGTGGTGGAGGCGGGTTGCCTGGGGGAGGCGGGATGCGCCAGGCGCCGGCGTTGCGGCCAGCGATCAGCCAATAGACCACGCCGGCAACGATGCCCGCGCCGGTCATGATCTCCAGGTGACGCCGCACGATGCCTTCGAACTGGAACGTGTCGGAGTGGAAGGGAACGAGGCCGAGATAGCAGGCGAGCCCGACGAGGCCGCCACCGACGGCATAGGCGAGCGCGCTACGGATGTAGAGCGCTTCGGTGATCGCAACGATCACCGCCGCCGGCACCAGGGCAAAGCCCGAGACGAAGATGAAGCCGAAGCCAAGCAGGATGTCGATCGCGCCCTGGTCGACGGGACCTGCGCCGAGATCGGCGAACTCCGGAAACAGCAGCGCGACGACGACGATCATGCCGCCGACGAAGCAGGCGGCGAGGAAGCCGATGAAGATGACGATGAGGCGGCCGATCAGGGACATGAGATAAGCAGGTTACGGATCAACGACGTCGCCACGCTCTCAGCCGTCATGCCCGGGCTTGACCCGGGCATCCACGACTTTCTTTCTCGCGGCTCGTGGATGGCCGGGTCAAGCCCGGCCATGACGAGCGCTGAGGAAGCCGCCATTCTCAATCCGTCATCGCCATGGCGCGCAGCGCCTGGCGCTCGCGGGCCGAGAGCTTTTCCGTCTCCGACTTGAGCTGACCGCAGGCGGCGAGGATGTCGCGGCCGCGCGGGGTCCGCACCGGGGAGGAATAGCCGGCGTTGAAGATGTATTCGGAGAACTTCTCGATCTGGTCCCAGTCCGAGCATTCATAGGCGGTGCCGGGCCAGGGATTGAACGGGATCAGGTTGATCTTGGCGTGAATGCCCTTGAGCAGCTTCACCAGCAGCTTTGCGTCATCGAGCGAATCGTTGACGCCCTTGAGCATCACATATTCGAAGGTGATGCGTCGCGCGTTGGAGGCACCGGGATAGTCGCGGCAGGCCTGCAGCAATTCCTTGATCGGATATTTGCGGTTGAGCGGCACCAGCTCGTTGCGCAGCTCGTCGCGCACCGCATGCAGCGAGATCGCGAGCATGACGCCGATCTCCTCGCCGGCGCGCACGATGTTCGGCACCACGCCCGAAGTCGACAGCGTGATGCGGCGGCGCGAGATGCCGATGCCTTCGTTGTCGCCGACGATCAGGAGCGCATCGCGCACCGCGTCGAAATTGTACAGTGGCTCGCCCATGCCCATCATCACGATGTTGGTGACGCGGCGCGTGCCGTCCTCGCGATCGGCCCAGTCGTTCAGGCGATCGCGCGCGACCATGATCTGGCCCACGATCTCGCCGGCGGTGAGGTTGCGCACCAGGCGCTGCGTGCCGGTGTGGCAGAAGGAGCAGTTCAGCGTGCAGCCGACCTGCGAGGAGACACAGAGCGTGCCGCGATCGGTCTCGGGAATGTAGACGCACTCGACTTCATGCGCCTTCTGAACATTGTCGCCGCTCGGCAGGCGCAGCAGCCATTTGCGGGTGCCGTCGTTGGAGATCTGCTCGGCCACGACTTCGGGCCGGTCGACCGTGAAGTGCTGCGCGAGCTCGGCGCGAATACCCTTCGAGATCGAGGTCATGTCGTCGAAGCCACGGGCGCCGCGGAAGTAGAGCCAGTGCCAGAGCTGCTGCACGCGCATCTTGCGCTGCGCCGGAGCGACCCCGATCTCGCCGAGGCGGTCGGCCAGCTCCGTGCGCGACAGGCCGATCAGCGACGGCTTTGCCGGCGGCACATAGGTTTCGAGCGGAGTCTTCTCCACCAGGATTGCGTCGCGTGGTTCGGTCGTCGGTTGCATTGATTGGACCTGATTATCTTGTCGTTCCGGGGCGATGCGCAGCATCGAACCAGGAACCTCGAGATTCCGGGTCTGGTCCTTCGGACCATCCCGGAATGACGGAAAAACTTGGAACCGGGCTTATATAGCAACCGGAACCGCCGATTGCGACCTAATCGACCGCAGCCTTAACGCCGGCAATCCTGTGCGATCTTGTCGAGCGCCTGGGCCAGCCCCTTCAGCGAGAAGGTATCGGTCGTCTCCGTGCCCTTGGCCGAGACGCCCTTGACCACGAGATCGGCGGATTTGCGCATGGCTTCGACCATCCGTTCTTCCTCGGCCGCGTTCTTGATCCAGAGGCCGTCACCCTGCGTGTACATCGCAAAGGCAGCGCCGCCGACCTCGACCGAGGATTCCGAGCCCGGCTTCAGCGCATAGCCGATCATCACCGAGACTTCGTTGTTCACTTTCTCGGCCGGCCGGGTCGAGACGAAGGCATAGGCCGGATCGCGCGGCCGGTTCGGCGGGTTGGTCTTCGACGACGAAGGCTTGGCCAGCGCGAAGCAGACTTTCTTGCCGTTGGGCGTCGCCGAATAGGCGCCCCAGGTGCCGAACTGGCCGATCAGGGTCGGCTCCGCACCGCCCGCAACCGCCGCGGGTGGGGCCACCGGTTTGCTCTCCGGCTTTGCAGCCGATTTTGCAGTCGTATTGGCCGCCGGCTTTGGCGCCGACTTCGGCGCCGGTTGTGCTGTCTGCGCCTGCGCAGAAACAGCGACTCCCCCGGCCACAACGCCAGTCATCAAAGCTAAAATCAGCACCCGCCACATGCTGGAGTGGTTCCCTCAATATTGTGACTGGAAGATGGCCCGGCCGCGCTTTGTCCCCGTGGCAGGGATAGCCGGGAAAGTCCAATTTGGGAAGGCAGTTAGCGGTATCAGCGCCGGCTTAAGCCTTGGATCGCGCGGCGCGCTGGTCGGCCCATTGCGTCTCGGTCCAGCCGAACAAATCCTCAGCGCCGGAACTGCGCAAATGTGCGCCGCCGTCGATCACGACCATCTCGCCATTGATGTATGCCGCACGGTCCGAAACCAGGAAGCTGGCGAGATCGGCAAGCTCGCCATGCTCTCCGGTCCGGCCCAGCGGATTGCGCGCGGTCCAGCTCTCGTCACGGCCTTCGGGACGGAGCTGCCCCGACGCACCCGCAGTCGGGAACGGCCCCGGCGCAATGGCGACGGTGCGGATGCCTTTCGGTCCCCATTCCACCGCGAGACTTTTGGTCATCGCCAGCAGCGCCGATTTCCCCATCGCCGACGGCACGGTGAAGGCGCGGCCGGTGATGGTCGAGGTCGAGAGAATCGAGAGCACGACGCCGCCATGCTCGTCCTCGATCCAGCGCCTGCCGGCAGCGAGCGTGCAATACATCGCGCCGTGCAGCGTCGGCGCCAGGATCGCATCGGCGGCGCGGAAGGAAAGATGCTCGCTCTGCGCGATGAAAGTCGCGGCCGCGTTGTTGACGAGGATGTCGAGCGGTGCCTCGCCCCAGATCGTGTCCATCATGCTGTCGACGGCCGCGCCGTCGCGAATATCACAGGCAATGGTCGTGACTTTGCCGCCGATTTTCTCGCGCATCTCGCTCGCTGTTGCATCCAGCCGGTCGAGCCTGCGGCCACAGATCACGAGCTCGGCGCCGAGCGCGAGGAAGCGGCGTCCCATCGCAGCACCAAGGCCCGAGCCGCCGCCGGTGACGAGGATGCGCTTGTCCTTGAGCAGGCCTGTTTCAAACATCGTTTGAATCCTTCTCGTCTGTCATTGCGAGCGCAGCGAAGCTACCCAGAATCCGTCCTGCGGAAATAGTCGGGATTGCCTCGCGGAAGCTTGTCAGCGGGCCGCGCTTCGCGCAGACCCGTTGGCTCGCAACGACGCGAGGATAGGCTGCGGCAAGGTCGCTGACAAAAGAATCCCGATTGTCGGGCCGCTCTAAATCCGGCAAAACCGGGCCAACCATAATTCCACTCGAAACGCTTCAGGTGCCGTCATGAAAGCCATACTCTGCTCGCAATATTGCCAGCCCGACGATCTCGTGCTGGCCGAGGTGCCAGATCCGGTGGCGGGTCCCGGCGAGGCGGTGATCGCGATCAAGGCGGCAGCGCTGAATTTCTTCGACATCCTGATGATCCAGGGCAAGTACCAGATCAAGCCGCCGTTCCCGTTCTCGCCGGCTGCGGAAGTTGCGGGCGTGATCGAGAGCATCGGCCCCGGCGTCACCGATCTGAAGGTCGGCGATCGCGTCGTCGCGTCCTGCGGCCACAACGGTGCGCGAGAGAAGATCGCGCTGCCGGCGGCATCGATCGTGAAGATTCCCGATAATCTCGATTACGATCGCGCTGCCGGCATCATCATCATCTACGGCACCGCGCTGCATGCGCTGGAGGATCGCGCCAGCCCGAAGCCGGGCGAGACGCTTGCGGTGCTGGGCGCGGCCGGCGGCACCGGCCTTGCCGCCTGCGAGCTCGGCAAGCTGATGGGATTGAAGGTGATCGCCTGCGCCTCGTCGGACGAGAAGCTCGAATTCGCCAAAGCGCACGGCGCCGAGCTGACGCTGAACTACGCCAAGGAGGATCTGAAGGAAGGCCTGCGCAAGCTTACCGGCGGCAAGGGCGTCGACATCATCTTCGATCCCGTTGGTGGAGCCTATGCCGAGCAAGCGCTGCGCTCGATCGCCTGGGAGGGCCGCTTCCTCGTCATCGGCTTTGCCGCCGGCGACATTCCGAAGATGCCATTGAACCTTGCACTCTTGAAGGGCTGTGACATCCGCGGCGTGTTCTGGGGCGCTTGGACGCGCCAGAACCCGGAGAAGAACCGCGCCAATCTCGAAAAGCTGGTGAAGTGGACTGCGGAAGGAAAGATTTCATCGCATGTCGATCGCACCTTCCCGCTGGCCCAGACCGCTGACGCGCTGAAGGTGCTGGCAGGACGCCAGGCCATGGGCAAGGTCATCCTGCATCCGTGATTGCGATGTCATCGCAACGCCGTTTCAGCATACTCAACTGTCGTCGCCCGGCTCGGCCGGGCGATCCAGTATTCCAGAAAAAGCAGTGATTTAGCCGAGACGCCGCGGCATACCGGATTCCCCGCCCCAATGCGCAATTGCGCACAAGGGGGGGAATGACGCCCAGCGCGAAGTCAGCGTCGCTGCCTTCACCCATGCGGTAAATCCTCCTCAACCGTCGCCGCCGAAATTGCGGTGCATTCCGCGTCGTCGCCCCAATCAAACCCAAATATCTCCAGATTCGCGCAAACCGCCGTCGCTTTTTGGGCTGAATCGGACGGCGATTTACCGGTTCCAGTTTGCGGGGCGCTTCTGGACAACAATAAAAAGACTGAAGCCGGGAATGCCCCTGCGTAGTCGGTAATGGGGAGCATCACCATGGAGACGACGGCATACCGTCCGTCCGGGGAGTCGAGGGCGTTCGACTCCGATCGATCAGCATCACATCAGTCCACCACGTCCTACATCCGTGCGCGCGCCGCACGGGCCGAGCTTTCGGACGATCCAATGCCTCTGTTCCTGTCCGATCCGCTGGGAGCACCGGATCCAAGGGAATATGCGCCGCACGAATTGCGTGCCAGACCCAGGATCGTCCCGCGCCTGCTCGCGACGGGGCTGGCGATCTCCGGCGCCGCGATTCTCGCTGCGCTGTTTCAATCCGATCTGCGCAATCTCGTCGCCGGCGGCCGGTCGGGCGCGCCTTCCGGCCAGGCCATGGCTCCGAGCCACGCGCCAGCGGCACGGCAGGTCCCGCTCAAGGATCCGGCCCGCGTGACCAACACGAGGCTGGCGAGCGCCGACAAGCAGGAGCATCCGGTGCCGTCCGTGCCAAGCCGCGAAGCGATCGCGACCGCCTATCAGGTGGCGCTGCAAGCCCAATCCCAACCTCAAGCGCAAGCGCCCGCCGCAGCAGCGCCCGTGCCGCCCGAACCCGTCAGGACCCTCGACGCCGACACACTGGCAGGGCTGATGACGCGCGCCAGAAACCTGATGAGTGTCGGCGACATCGCCGCGGCGCGCCTGCTGCTCGAGCGGGCGGCCAATGCGAAAGACGCGACGGCCGCGCTTCTGCTGGCGCAGACCTACGATCCCGCAGTGCTCGGCACCAGCGACGCGCGCAGCGTCATTGCCGACACGGCGGTTGCTCGTGACTGGTACCAGCGCGCCGCAAGCCTCGGATCGGCGGAGGCGCAACGGCGCCTCGGCCAGCTCTCGAACTAGAACTCGTCAGGGGACATCATGCGTAACGCTCTAGGAATGGCGCTTGCCGCCATCATGACCATCTGTGCCTCCACTGCACGCGCCGAGCAGACGGAATACGATCCGGCAAAAGTCTCGGACGGCCTGAAGGCGATCTTCCAGTTCGGCTCGACCTCGACCAAGCAGGCGCTGAACGCCAACACCGTCACGCTGATCACCGGCACGATCGGCGGCACCTATGTGCAGTTCGGCGCCGACCTCGCCTCCGTGCTCGACGACGGCAACAAGATCCGCGTGCTGCCGATCGTCGGCCGCGGCTCGGTGCAGAGCGTCGCCGATATCCTGTTTCTGCAAGGCGTCGATCTCGGCATCGTGCGCGCCGATACGCTCGACTATCTCGAGCGCAAGGGCTTTGCCAAGGACATCAAGCGGCAATTCACCTATGTGACCAAGCTGTACAACGAGGAGATGCAGGTGATCGCGCCGAAATCGGTGGCGACGCTGAAGGACCTCGAAGGCAAGACCGTGAGCGTCGATCTGCCGAACGGCGGCACCTTCGTCACCGCCCTCACCGTGTTCGAGCGGCTCGGGATCAAGGCGAAATTCGTCTATGTCGAGCAGCGCATCGCGATGGAGAAGCTGAAGGCCGGCGAGATCGACGCGGTCATCGTGGTCGGCGGCAAGCCGTACAAATCGGTCTCGACCTTCGGCAATGACGGCCGCTTCCATCTCGCCAGGGTGGACTATTCCAAGCCGCTGCAGAGCGATTATCTGCCGGCGACGCTGACAGCGAAGGACTATCCGAACCTGATCAAGGAAGGCGAGGGCGTCGACACGATCGCGGTGCCTGCAGTGCTCGCGGCCTATAATTGGGCGCCGAACACCGAGCGCTATCGCAAGCTCGCGCTGTTCGTGGACGCGTTCTTCACGAAATTCCCGACCCTCCAGAACCCGCCTTTCCATCCCAAATGGAAGGAGGTCTCGCTTGCGGCGCCCCTGTCCGGCTGGAACAGGCTGCCGGTGGCGCAGCAATGGCTCGACAAGCACGGCGTGGAGCCGGTGACGCGCCAGCGCTTCGAAGCCTTCCTGAAGCAGAACCCTGCAGCGGCGAAGGTGTCCGACACCGACAAGGAGACGCTGTTCAGGCAATTCCAGGCCTGGGACGCGGAAAAGGCGCGGGCGGAGGCGGGGAAGAAGTAGCGGGCGCGTTTCGTCGCCATACACGCGGCGTCATCGCCCGGCTTGACCGGGCGACCCGGTACTCCGTGACGCCGGTGATTAAATCGAGAGGCTGGGGCGTACTGGATTCCCCGCTCCAGTGCGCAATTGCGCACAAGGCGGGGAATGACAGCGGAATGCGCGGCGGCAGCCGCTACGCTGCTTCCGCTTCGGAGTTGCCCTCGTCCACCCCGCGCTTCAGCGCGGCGCGGGCGGCTTCGCGATGCTCGTTCGTGATGTGGCCGGCGACCATGCGGATGGCGGTGGCGAGCACCGCGGCGTCGTCGGCAAAGCCGAGCACCGGCATCACGTCGGCGACGAAGTCGAACGGCAGGATGAAATAGGCGATCGCCCCTAACAGCGCGGCCTGGACATGGCGCGGCGTCTGCCGGTCGAACGCGCAGTAATAAGCGGCGAGCAGGTCCTCGGCGAATGGCAGATGGCCGGCGACGCGCTTCAGCTTGCGCCAGAAGCGGCGGCGCACGCTCTCGCGATCTTCCGCGAGCCGATCGGCCGGCTCGAAACCGACGCTGTGTTCGGCAGCCATGTTCGACAAACTCCCCGTTCAGCCCCGAGGCGGCGCATCGCCGCATCCCGGCTGATCACAAGATGGGGATGTGGCCGGTCCCTGCAAGACGTCCGCCGGTCTCAGCCTGCGATCGCGTTCATCGTCTTGGCCAGCGCCACGTCGAGCGCCGTGACGCCGCCGGCGTCGTGGGTCGACAGCACCACCTCCACCGTCTTGTAGACGTTGCGCCATTCGGGGTGGTGATCCATCTTTTCGGCGACCAGCGCGACGCGGCTCATGAAGCCAAACGCCTCGTTGAAATCCTTGAAGATAAAGGTTTTCCCGATGGCATCCCGGCCCTGAACCTCGCTCCAACCCGCCAGTCCGCCGAGCGCCTGCCTGCGCCCCTCCGCCGAAAGCCGTTCTGCCATGGTCCTCTCCGTCCTTCAGGGGAACTTTACCCTAACACCGTGCATATGGCCCGGGTTCATACGGGATTTCCGTCATCCGCTAACCATGACGGAGATGTAACCCCGGCGGACAAAGAAATTTGCTACAATTGCAGGCGTAAATCGCCGGCCAAGATGAAACTGAGCCTCAAGCGCCTGTTTGGGAGATCGATGACCGGGGGATTGGACCTGGCCGAAGCGCCCCCTCCGCCTTCGCCGCGATCCGCGGCGCGGAAGACGGCGCTGGTGTCACTTGCATTCGTGCTTGCGGTCGTCGGCGCGCTCGCCGGCGGCTATTACTTCGCGATGCGGCCGGTGACGCTGAAGATCGCGGTGGGTCCCGCCAACAGCGATGACGTCAAGGTCGTGCAGGCGCTGACGCAGGCCTTCACGCAGAGCAAGGGCCAGGTACGGCTGCGGCCGATCCAGACTGACGGCGCCACAGCCAGCGCAAATGCGCTGGCCGAAGGCAAGGTCGATCTCGCCATCGTGCGCGGCGACCTCGACGTGCCCAAGAACGCGCAAGCGGTCGCCACCCTGCGCAAGAACGTCGTGGTGCTGTGGTCGGTCCCGGGCAAGGGCAAGAAGCGGGGCTCGAAGATCACCAAAATCTCGCAGCTCGTCGGCCATCGCGTCGGCGTGGTCGGCCGGACCCAGGCCAACGTCAATCTGCTCAAGGTCATCCTGCAGCAATACGGCGTCGATCCCGCCAAGGTCGAGATCGTGCAATTCCCGGCCAACGAAGTTGCCGAGGCGATCAAGGGCCAGAAGGCCGACGTCTATCTCGCGGCGGGCCCCGTCAACAGCAAGATCACGGCGGATGCGATCGCCGCCTCCATCAAGGATTTCGGCGCGCCCAGCTTCATCGCGATCGATTCGGCGGATGCAATCGCGCAGAACCATCCGATCTACGAAGCGTCCGAGATCCCCGCCGGCACCTATGGCGGCTCGCCCGCCCGTCCCGAGGACGAGGTCAAGACCATCAGCTTCTCGCACCACATCGTGGCGCGCAAGGGCGTGTCCGAAACCACCATCGCGGCGTTCACGCGCCAGCTGTTCGCCGTGCGCCAGCAATTGGTGACGGAATTCCCGCTCGCGGCGAAGATCGAGACGCCCGACACCGACAAGGATGCGGTGATCCCGGTGCACCCCGGCGCCGCCGCCTTCGTCGACGGCGAGGAAAAGACCTTCCTCGACAAATACAGCGATTACATCTGGTGGGGCCTGATGGCGCTCTCCGCCATGGGCTCGATCGGCGCCTGGTTCGCCGGCTATCTGAAGAAGGACGAGCGCGACAATAACAGCCATCTGCGCGAGCGGCTGCTCGACATGATCGCCGCCGCGCGCAAGAGCGAGACGACCGAAGAGCTCGACCAGATGCAGGCCGAGGCCGACGAGATCCTGCGCGATACGCTGCGCTGCTTCGATCACGGCGCGATCGAGGAGGGCTCGCTCACGGCCTTCAACATCGCACTGGATCAGTTCCACGCCGCCGTCGCCGACCGCAAGGCGGTCCTGTTCAGCCTGCCGCAAAACCTGCAACGCGCAACGGCCCAGTTCAGGGCCGCGGGCAACGCGTAGGCGCAGGCGCGCGTAATTGCTGCGTCACATTGGCTCACTATAGCTCCCTCCGTCATCCGGGGCGATGCGAAGCGTCGAACCCGGAATCCATCGCGCCGCATTCGCGAGGAGAATTGGATTGCGGGTTCGCGCCTGACGGCGCGCCCCGGAATGCCGGCCTTCTTGCAAGCTCGGGGTCGGAGTAGATCTACATGAACATCACATTCTCCCGCCGCCGCTTCCTCGCCACCGGTGCCGGCGCGCTCGGCACCATCGCGATGCCCTATCTGTCGCGCGCAGCCGATCGGCCGGCGGTCACGCATGGCGTCCAGTCGGGTGACGTCACGATCGATGGCGGCGTGGTGTGGGCGCGGACCGACCGGCCCGCGCAGATGCTGGTCGAGGTGGCGACGACCGATACGTTCAGGGATGCCCGTGCGCTGCCGCCGATCACGGCGCTCCCCGAGAGCGACTTCACCGCAAAGATGCTGCTGGAGCACCTGCCTGCCAGCCAGGACATCTTCTACCGGATCCGCTTCCGCGACCTCTCGCACAGCGCCATCGAGGGCGAGCCGGTCGTCGGCCGTTTCCGCACCGCGCCGGCCGACCGCCGCGACGTCAGCTTCGTCTGGGGCGGCGACGTCGCAGGCCAGGGCTGGGGCATCAACCCGGACGACGGCGGCATGGTCACCTTCTCCACCATGCGCAAGCACAAGCCGGATTTCTTCCTGCATTCGGGCGACACCATCTACGCGGACGTCCCGATTGCATCCGAGGTGAAGCTCGCCGACGGCAAGTTCTGGAGGAACGTCACCATCCCCGAGAAGGCCAAGGTCGCCGAGACGCTGGACGAGTACCGCGCCGCGCACAAATACAATCTCACCGACGACAATCTCCGCGCCTTCAATGCCGAGGTGCCGATCTTCGTGCAGTGGGACGACCACGAGGTGACCAACAATTGGTCGCTGTCGAAGGAATTGCCGGCAGCCTACAAGGAACGCAACATCGCGCTGCTCGCCGCGCGCGGCGCGCGCGCCTTCCACGAGATGTATCCGCTGCGCGAGAGCATCAACGAGCCTGGCCGGATCTATCGCCAGATCTCCTACGGCCCGCATCTCGACGTGTTCATGCTCGACGAGCGCAGCTATCGCGGCCCGAACGGTCCCAATCTCGAAACCGCGTACGGCCCCGCCAGCCACTTCCTCGGACCGGACCAGATCGCCTGGCTCAAGCGCGGCCTGCTCAATTCGCGCGCGACCTGGAAGGTGATCGCCTCCGACATGCCACTTAGTCTCATCGTGTCAGACGCGGCCGGCTCGGAGGCCTTCGCGCAAGGCGACGGCCCGGTGCGCGGCCGCGAGTTCGAGATCGCCGACATCCTGCGCTTCATCAGGACGGCGCCGATCAGCAACACGGTGTGGCTGACGGCGGACGTGCACTACGCCGCCGCGCATTATTACGATCCGAACAAGGCGCAATTCCAGGACTTCGAGCCGTTCTGGGAATTCGTCGCGGGTCCGCTGCATGCGGGTACGTTCGGTCCAGCCGCGCTCGACAACACCTTTGGACCCGAGGTGCGCTTCGTCAAGGCGCCGGGCAAGGATAACCAGAATCTGCCGCCGTCCGCCGGCATGCAGTTCTTCGGTCACGTCAAGATCGACGGCGCCTCGGGCCAGATGATCGTGACCTTGCGCGACCGCGCCGACGTCGCGCTGTGGTCGACCACGCTCGATCCGAAGCGCGCCTAAGTCCAACTTGGAGCCGGATGGCGATGAACCATCCGGCCGGCCCGGACGACCATTGCAGGCCCGCGCATTTTCACGGGACTGATGCCGCCCAAGCCATTTTCGAGTTGATCCGTGCTGTTCAGCCGCCGAACCCTCGTCATCGCACTCCTGCTGAGCGCGGCGTCCCCGACATCGGCGCGGAGCCAGGACAGGGCCGCGCTGGTGCGCGAGGCTTTCGCATCGCCTTATGGCAAGGCGCTGACCATCGAGCTCGGCAAGGCGTTACGCACCAGCGCCGATCCCTCATGCCTGGCGGAGAAGGGGCTTGCGGCCGATCAGCTCGAGCCTCGCGGCCACGACATCATCCTCTCATGGGGCACGCACATGTTCGAGAGCACGGGCGCCCTCATCGATCAGCAAAACGCCGCCAATCCGTTTCCCGGCGCCACCGAGCGGGAACGCCTCGAACGCAATGCAGACGTCAAACGATTTCTCGCAATCGAGCAGCCGATGCGACAGGCCAAGGTCCTCGATCTGGTCTTCGAGCATTTCGACCGCTACGTCTTGATCAGCGGGATCAAGCTCGGCGCGGTCTCCCCCGTCGCGACCGGCAACAAGGAATTGCTCGATCGCAATCCGATCGGAGCGACCGAGGACGCGCTGGAACGATTTGTCGCGAAGTCCAAATCGTCCGCGCTGAAGCGCTTCCTGGAATTGTCGGAGCAAGCTGCCTTCGCCCAGCGAGCCGCGACCGGCAGGATCACGTCACCGCCACCGCTTCCGCATACGTATTTCCGCGGCGTCGAAAACGACCTCGCCGCACTCTGCATCCGCTCCGGCAATTGAGACGTCAGGGATTGCGCGTACGCAACGACGCCTCAAGTGCGTCGCTCGAACAGGGCTTCTGCAAACGCGGCTGGCCGGCAAATTCGGCCGGGATGCGCGCTTCGGCGCCGTAGCCGGTGACGAAGACGAACGGAATCTTCAGCGAGACCAACCGCTCGGCCACCGCAAAGCTGGTCTCGCGGATCAGCTCGACGTCGAGCAGGGCGAAGTCGGGCGCTTTTAGCGCGATGGCGTCCAGCGCCTGGGTTACCGACCCGACGGTGCGCACGCTGGTCACCCCGAAACCGAGCAGCCGGTCCTCGAAATCGATCGCGATGATCGGGTCGTCCTCGACGATCAAGACGTTGGCCGGCCGGCCGGAGCCATCGGGAGGTGCGGATGTCATGATCAGATCTTCAATGTGGGGTTTTTGCGGGATCAGGACTGCCGCGACACGATGCCTGCGCCCAGCGCATCGGAGGGTTCCCGGAACGAAACCCACCACATCGCCGTTCTCCAGTCTGTCCACTTGTGCACACAAAGGATGGACGGAACTCGCTAAGGTCGGAAGGAGGACGGGGAGCTCAGGATGGACGCGCGTATTGGCAAGACAACCGAGGTCGAAAGCCGGCCGGCCAACAATCTGTTGCGGCGCCTGAGCCACGCGGATTATGCGTTGCTCGCACCGCACGTCGCCATCGAGGACGCCGCCGCCGGGCAATTGCTCTACAATCCCGGCGACGACGTCCAGGTCGTGCACTTTCCCTGCGGGCCGGCGCTCGCGACCTTTCTCGTTCCCAACGAGGACGGCCGCGACGTCGAAACCATCCTGGTCGGCCGCGAGGGCGCGGTAGGAGGCATCGTCAGCGAAGGCTTCCTGCCCGCCTACACCCGGATCTGCGTGAAATTCGGCGGGCCGTTCGCGCGTATCCACGTCGCCAAGCTGGAAGCGGCCAAGCTGCGCTCGGCCTCGCTGCGCAACATCTTCGCCCGCTACGCCGACTGCCTGCTGGCGCAGATCTTCCAGTCGACCGCCTGCAACGCGATCCATTCGATCGAGCAGCGGACCGCCAAATGGATCCTGGCGGCAATGGAGCGGACCGGCGACGAGAGCAGCGTGCCGCTGACCCACGAGCAGCTTGCGACGCTGCTCGGCGTTGGCCGCAGCTACGCCAGCCGCGTGCTGCAGTCGTTCAAGGCCGAGCGGATCCTCGACACGCGGCGCGGATCGATCCTGGTTCTCAACCGCGACGGCCTGAAGCTGCGCGCCTGCCTGTGCAACGACGCGGTGAAGATGCATTTCGAGGAGGTGTTGCGCGGCGTCTACCCGAGCGAGGAGCGGGAGGCCGGTTAGCGAGTCTCGCTTCTTCCTTCTCCCCCTGTGGGAGAAGGTGGCGCGAAGCGCCGGATGAGGGGTTCTCTCAGCGAGCTCGCCTCGGTGCGAGAGACCCCTCACCCCAACGAGCTTGTGGCCAAAGCGGCGATGCCCTCTCCCACAAGGGGAGAGGGCGCAATCATGCGCAGCGCGGGCGTTTGAACGCGACCGTGCTATAGTCTCCCGGCATGAGCGGGGTCTTCCTTCACACCATCTTCGACATCGCGGCGTGGCTGGCGGCGGCCGCGGCCGTCTGGTGGTTGTCGCGACAGCGCCTGCAGTTTCCGGCGCAATCCTTCGAGCTGCCCTATCTCGCCGCGCTGGTGTTCGGCGCCGGCCTTGGCGCCTATCTGTTCGGCTCCGCCAATCTGTGGCTGTCGGGTCAGAGCGGCATCGCGCGCTCGGTGGAGGGCGCGCTGGCCGGCGGCATCGTGGCGATCGAGCTCTACAAACGGACGGCCGGCATCGCCTTACGCACCGGCGCACGGTTTGCGCTGCCGCTGGCCGTCGGCATCGCGATCGGGCGGCTCGGCTGCTATTTCGCGGGCCTCGACGACTTCACCTATGGCACGCCGACGGCGCTGCCCTTCGGGCATGATTTCGGCGACGGCGTTCTTCGCCATCCCGTGCAGCTCTACGAAAGCGCGGCCATGGCCCTGTTCGCGCTTGCCTATGTGCTGGCTGTCTTGAACCGAAACGCCTTTGTGATCACCAATGGTTTCTACCTGGCTCTCGCCTTTTACGGAGCGCAACGCTTCCTGTGGGAATTCCTCAAGCCCTACGGCACGCTGATCGGCCCCCTCTCCCTGTTTCACCTGCTGTCGCTGTCCATCCTGCTCTATGCCGGCGTCATGCTGGCGACGGCGCCCAAAGCGAGACGCTTGCAAAATGAGTTACCTGCATGAACGCGCCGTTGCGTAAGTCGCGTCCCTATATTTTCTGGGGCCAGACCCAATCTCTCTGCGAGACCTGCCTGAAGCTGGTGCCGACCAAGATCCAGATTCTGGACAACGAGGTCTGGTACGAAAAGCGCTGCCGGGAGCACGGCGTCCAATCGACGCTGGTTTCGACGGATGCCGCCTATTGGCGGCTGTGCAAGGACTTCATCAAGCCCGGCGACCGGCCGCTGCAATTCCAGCAGCGCACCGAGTTCGGCTGCCCCTATGATTGCGGGCTCTGTTCCGACCACGAGCAGCATTCCTGCCTGGCGCTGATCGAGATCACCGAGCACTGCAATCTCACCTGTCCGGTCTGCTTCGCCGAATCCTCGCCCGCGCGAACGAAATTCACCCCGCTCGCGACCGTCGAGAAGATGCTGGACGCGCTGGTGGCCAGCGAAGGCGAGCCCGATCTCGTGCAAATCTCCGGCGGCGAGCCGACGCTGCATCCGGATTTCTTCGCGATCCTGGAGGCGGTGCGCGCCCGCCCGATCCGCCACGTCATGATCAACACCAACGGCCTGCGCATCGCGCGCGAAAAGGATTTCGTGGCGCGGCTCGCCGAGAACAGGCGCGGGCTGGAGGTCTATCTCCAGTTCGATTCAATGCAGCGCGATGCGCTGATCGACCTGCGCGGCGCCGATCTACGCAAGATCCGCCAGCAGGCGCTGGAAAATCTCGAACATTACGGCGTCTCGACCACGCTGGTCGCGACCATCAAGCGCGGCGTCAACGAT
This sequence comes from Bradyrhizobium sp. UNPF46, assembly GCF_006658625.1. Taxonomy (NCBI): domain Bacteria; kingdom Pseudomonadati; phylum Pseudomonadota; class Alphaproteobacteria; order Hyphomicrobiales; family Nitrobacteraceae; genus Bradyrhizobium; species Bradyrhizobium sp. UNPF46. Next base: position 192,840 of record NZ_LFJB01000040.1, on the reverse strand, counting down.
GCCGAGATCGGCGACATCGTCCGCCACGCGCTGACCTGGACATGCGTGCGCGGCGTCACGCTGCAGCCGGTGCAGGACGCCGGCCGCAACGATAATTTCGATGGGAAGACCGATCGCATCACGCTGTCGGAGATCCGCAAGCGCGTGATCGAGACCGGCGTGTTCGGCGACAAGGACATGATCCCGCTGCCCTGCAACCCCGAGAGCATCTCGATCGGCTACGGCCTGCGCAACGGTGAGAAGGTGCTGCCGCTGACCTCGCTGATCCCACAGGAGCAGCTGGTCGCGGTGATGCCCAACACCATCAGCCCGGAGAAATACCCGGTGCTGCGGGAGAAATTCGTCGATCTGTTCTCGCTGTCGTCGGGCCCGCTCAACACGTCCGAGCGCGTCTGCGAGCTCTTGTGCTGCCTGCCGAGCTTTCAGGTGCCGGACGGGCTGTCTTACGAAAACGTCTTCCGCGTCACCATCGTGCAGTTTCTCGACCGCTTCAATTTCTGCGTGGGCAACGTCAAGCGCAGCTGCATCCATTTCGTGACCGAGCAGGGGTCGATCATTCCGTTCGACACCTACAATCTGTTCTACCGCGACGGAAAGATCGACGGCATCCGCGCGGAGCTGGCCGGAGAAACTTATCGGGAAGCCAAGCAGCGCGAGGAGATGCCTCGTTGAGCGAGACGCCTTCACCTCCACCGTCGCGAAGTGGATGCGTCACTGCGCTCATGGTGATGTTCGGGGTGATCCTGCTGCTGCCCGGCATCTGCGCCTTGATTTTTGTCGCCGACTCGTCGCCCCACCTCGACAACCGTTTCATCCCTATCCTCGCCCTCACATTGCTGGTGGCATTTGCCGGCGTGATGCTGATCAGGGCCGCGAGAAAGAAACCATGAGCGATTCCAGCACCCCTCCACCAGCAGTGCCTCCGCAGAACCCGCAACAGCGCAGCGGCTGCCTGACCGCGCTCATGGTGATCTCAGGGATCATCATGTTGCTTCCAGGCCTCTGTGCCCTGCTGTTCGGCGGGATTTCGGTGGCCGACCAGGGCAAGATCGACTCCGACATCGCGCCGCTGGTCTTCCTGGGGCTGGTGGTCGGCATTGGGGGCGTCGCCCTGATCTGGGCGGCCATCAAGGGGCGAAAGGCCCCGCCCATCCGAAACGATCGCTAAGCCCCGGAGATTCCCGGACAAAATTCAGTCAACCAAGGCCCAAAGAACACATTGTTTTTTGGCCGTTTTTGCATATATTGCGCCGCAACGCACAGGGTGCCCGGTCGATATGGCCGGGCTTCCCTTTTTGGGCGGAAAGCGCCCCGTTTCCAGTCTTCCAGCGTTGTTTCGAGAAGAGGTCCCGGTCCGACCGGCGAGATCGCGCTTAACCCATTGTTCGACCGCAAAGAAGCTCACTCATGAACCTTCGTAACGTCGCCATCATCGCCCACGTCGACCACGGCAAAACGACCCTGGTCGACAAACTCCTCCAGCAGTCCGGCACGTTCCGCGAGAACCAGAAGGTGACCGATCGCGCCATGGACTCCAACGACCTGGAGCGCGAGCGCGGCATCACCATTCTGGCGAAGGCCGCCTCGGTGCAGTGGAAGGACACCCGCATCAACATCGTCGACACCCCCGGCCACGCCGATTTCGGCGGCGAGGTCGAGCGCATCCTGAACATGGTGGACGGCGCGCTGGTGCTGGTCGACGCCGCCGAAGGCCCGCTGCCGCAGACCAAGTTCGTGGTCTCCAAGGCGCTCAAGGTCGGCCTCAAGCCGATCGTCGTCATCAACAAGGTCGACCGTCCCGACGCGCGCCCGACCGAAGTCATCAACGAGGTGTTCGACCTGTTCGCGGCGCTCGACGCCAGCGAAGAGCAGCTCGACTTCCCGATCCTCTACGGGTCGGCCAAGCAGGGCTGGATGGCCGACAGCCCGGAGGGTCCGAAGGACAAGGGCATGGAGCCGCTGTTCGACCTGATCCTGCGCCACGTCGCACCGCCCAAGGTCGAGGAAGGTCCGTTCAGGATGATCGGCACCATTCTCGAAGCCAACCCCTATCTCGGCCGCATCATCACCGGCCGCATCTCCTCCGGCGTGCTCAAGCCGAACCAGCAGGTCAAGGTGCTGAACGCCGACGGCAAGCTGGTCGAGACCGGGCGCATCACCAAGATCCTGGCGTTCCGCGGTCTCGAGCGCACCCCGCTCGATGAAGCCGAAGCCGGCGACATCGTCGCCATCGCGGGCCTGACCAAGGGCACCGTCGCCGACACCTTCTGCGATCCGACCGTTGAGGTGCCGCTGCCGGCCCAACCGATCGATCCGCCGACCGTGTCGATGTCCTTCATCGTCAACAACTCTCCGCTCGCCGGCACCGAAGGCGACAAGGTGACGAGCCGCATGATCCGCGACCGTCTCTTGCGCGAAGCCGAAGGCAACGTTGCGCTGCGCGTGGTCGAAGCCGCCGACAAGGACGCGATGGAAGTCTCGGGCCGCGGCGAATTGCAGCTCGCGATCCTGATCGAGACCATGCGCCGCGAAGGTTTCGAGCTTTCGGTGTCGCGTCCGCGCGTCGTGTTCCAGAAGGACGAAGCCACCGGCGCCACCTTGGAGCCGATCGAGGAAGTCGTGATCGACGTCGACGAGGAGCACTCCGGCGTCGTCGTGCAGAAGATGAGCGAGCGCAAGTCCGAGCTGGTCGAGATGAAGCCGTCCGGCGGCAACCGCCTGCGCCTGGTGTTCTACGCGCCGACCCGCGGCCTGATCGGCTACCAGGGCGAGCTGCTCACCGACACCCGCGGCACGGCGATCATGAACCGCCTGTTCCACGGCTACGCCCCGTACAAGGGCGAGATCCAGGGCCGCCGCAACGGCGTCCTGATCTCCAACGACCAGGGCGAAGCGGTGGCCTACGCCATGTTCAAGCTGGAAGACCGCGGCCCGATGATGATCGAGCCGGGTTGGAAGGTCTACAAGGGCATGATCGTCGGCGAGCACACCCGCGACAACGATCTCGAGATCAACGTGCTCAAGGGCAAGCAGCTCACCAACATCCGCACGACCTCGAAGGACGAAGCCGTGCGGCTGACCCCGCCGATCCGCATGACCCTGGAAAAGGCGCTCGCCTATATCGAGGACGACGAGCTCGTCGAGGTGACCCCGAAGTCGATCCGCCTGCGCAAGAAGCACCTCGACCCGAACGAGCGCAAGCGCGCGGAAAAGGCCAAGGAAGCGGTGGCATAAGGCTGCCGCTCTCTCGTGCCCCGGACGCAGCGCAGCACGCAGTGATGCGCTGCTGAGCCGGGGCCCAGACACCCTCATCGCCCGCTCATCACCTTGGGTCCCGGCTCTGCGCAGCAGCGCAAGCGCTGCAGCGCGTCCGGGACGCGAGAGCTGCATATCTGTCCGGCTTCAGCGCGTATCACGAACGTGCTAGAGCCCGGCCATGACCTCCCTCCCCTCCTCCGTCGACGTCGCGATCATCGGCGCCGGGGCCGCCGGCCTTGGCGCGGCGCATGCGCTGGCGGGCTCCGGTCTTGCGGTGATCGTGCTGGAGGCGCGTAGCAGGCTCGGCGGCCGGGCCTGGACGGTGCAGGCCTCGCCCGAGGTGACCTTCGACGTCGGCTGCGGCTGGCTTCACTCCGCCGACAAGAATTCCTTCGTCGCAATCGCAAGGCAGCTGGGTTTCGAGCTCAACACGGACCTGCCGCCCTGGCGCGAGCGCGCCTATGGCAACGCGTTTCCGCGGGAGCTGCGCGACGATTTCATGCGCGCGATGGACGCGTTCTACGAGCGCCTCTGGCGGGCCGCGCAAAGGGGCACGGACGAGCCCGCGAGCCGGAGCCTCGAGGCGGGCAATCGCTGGAATCCGATGATCGACGCGATCTCGACCTACATCAACGGCTGCGAACTGAAGGACATGTCCACGCTGGACTGGGACGCCTATGAGGACACGAACCTCAACTGGCGGGTCCGCCGCGGCTATGGCGCGTTGATCGCGGCCTATGGCGCGCCCTGCCCGGTGGCACTGGACTGCAAGGTCACGCTGATCGATCATTCGGACAAACGCATCCGCATCGAGACATCACGGGGCACGCTGACCGCCGACAAGGTGGTCGTCACGGTCCCGACCAATCTGATCGCCGATGAGACGATCCGCTTTTCGCCGCCGCTGCCGCCCAAGGTCGATGCCGCAGCGGGCCTGCCGCTCGGCGTCGACGACAAGGTGACGCTCGCGCTCGAGGGTGCCGAAGCTTTTCCAAGGGAAGGCAATCTGCGCGGCGCCACCATGCGCACCGAGATGGGCACCTACCACATCCGCCCATTCGGCCAGCCCTGCATCGAAGGCTTTTTCGGCGGCAGCTTCGCCCGCGCGCTGGAAGATGCCGGCGAAGGCGCCATCGCCGCGCAAGCGATCAACGAGATCGCGGGATTCCTCGGCAACGACATCCGCAGGAAGCTGAAGCCGCTGTATGAATCGCGCTGGGCGCAGGATCCCTTCGCCCGCGGATCGTATTCACATGCGCTCCCCGGCCACGCCGGCGACCGCGCCGTGCTCGCCGCGCCGGTGGATGGACGGCTGTTCTTCGCGGGCGAAGCGACGTCACCGGAGTTCTTCACGACCGCGCATGGGGCAAGGGACAGTGGCGAGCGGGCGGCGAGGGAAGTGCTTCGCACACCAACCCGCCGAATGGCCTGATCGATCTCCGGCTAATTGGTCTCCCTCCGAAGATTGTCGATCTCTTCGTCTCGGAAGCGGTCGGTCCTGCCGCCGAACCAAACGTTGCGCGCAAACCGCTCGTCTACTTCAAACTCGATCAGATCCGGCCAGTGTTGATGTGCACGATGACGATGCCGCTCCCATGGCTCTGCATTTCGAAACCAGCGATTCAGGACGACACCACTCCGCTCAGGCGGATTTCTCCGTTTCCTCACATTCTCTGAAGTCCGGACAAAATATGCGGTCATGTGCTCTGCGAAATGCAACGCACCAGAGTGATAGACCGGACTATCGATTGGCTTGCGTCCCGGCTCCGATTGAGACGAGATAATTCCGATCCACAATTCAAATGAGCCAGGTTGCCACGTGCCCAAGACGTGATGCGCGCCGGTCAGTCGCCCCGTGACGTTCGACGAAAGCCCAACGTAAGATTTCTCGCCGGCTCCCGTCTCGTACCCGAGATAGAGGAACTCGCCGACGCCCGATTTTTCTCCACGATCTCGTGCGCTCGCCAGAGTATCGAATGGACCGTACCAATCGACCGAAACCATCAGCAACGATGCAGGCATATTCTCCTCCAACTGATGAAGCAGATATTTGACTAGAACTCGATCACCCGGCTTCGCAAATCCGCATCGGGCACGAAGCAGGCGTCATACTTCCCAAAGATGCGATAGCGGTTGCGGGCGATGAGGCTGTAGAGGGGATCACGCAACGGTTTCGGCACGACGAACAACGCGCGCACCCAGCCCCAGCCGGGAAGCAGCGACAGCACGGTCAGCGCGGCGTCCGACTTCATGAACACTTCGCCGCCATGGACGGCGGCGTTCGTATCGGGATCATCGGGGTCGATGCCGAACGTGCGCGCGAGCTTCGCGCCATAATCCGACTGGATCGGCGTGAACCGAAACCGCTTCGCCGTGTCGCGCTTGGCCACGAAGCGGACCCAACGCGAGCAGAAGATGCAGACGCCGTCGAACAGGATCACGTCGTCGTCGGGCCACTTGCTCATCAGCGATTATCCAGCATCAGCAGCGCGACCAGCATCAGCACGATCGCCGGTCCCGTCTTCACCAGCGCACCGAGCGGCTCGATCCAGAGGTCCGGCGTCAGGATCGCCGCACCCACCATATAACCAAGCGACGCGAGAATTCCCGCAACGAGCCCGATCGCCGCCGTGCGCCGGAAAGCGATCAGCACGCCGATGCTCATGTCCATCAGGCTGGTGCCTGTCGTGATGGGGTCGACCAGCGCGGGCGGAAAGTTGTGCGCGGTCAAAATGCCGGCGGCAGCGCGATACGACACGAACAGCGCGATGAAGCCGGAGACGAGCCAGAACGCGACCAGGCTCGCGAAGATCAGGGCCTTAACCAGGAACAGGCGCGCGAACCATTTGTCCTGGATGGTGGCGGGACGCCGGCCGATCGTCTCGCCCGTCGTCTCCGGTGTGATGCCTGTGGCGGCGATCCAGGCAGAGGGATCACCTTGCACGCCGCGGCGCAACTCGGCGATGGCTGTCGAGCGCATCGGCGGCATCCAGCCGAGATGGCTGGCGAGATCGCCGATCTTCGCGCCGAGGTCCAGCATGAACGACGGCATCGCGATGCGCGGCCAGCCAGCCGTGCCGAACGCATGGCGAAACGGCTTGATGACCCCGGCCATGGTGATCGGCTCGACCTGCATCAGATCCCAGCTCACCGCCTGCACGGCAGCGTCGTCAACGTCGCGCGCGGCGAGCCAGGCAATGGTCGCCGCAATATCCCCCACCGCGACGGGCTGGAACGGCGTCGCCATCTCCTTGGCCGGAAGATCGAGCGGAGACGCGGCGAGCGCGCGGAGCATGGCGCTGCCGCCATAGGCTGACGGCGCGACCACGAAACCCGGCCGCAGGATCGCGTGGGGAATGCCGGAGGCTTCGATCAGCCGCTCGGCCTCGCGCTTGGTCGTCGCAAAGGCGGTGCGGTCGGCTTCTGCGGCCCCGGGAATTGAGATGTGCGCCAGCCGGATTGCACGGCCGCTGCCACCGATCGCCGCAAGCAATCGCGTGACGAAATCCCGGTGCACGGCGCCCGTATCGCTGCCGGCGCCGTCCTGGAGCACGCCGAGGCAGTTCACGACGACATCCACCGCATGCTCGCGCAGCAGCCGCGCCAGAGCTGCCGCATCGAGCGAGAGGATCGGCAGCTCGATATCCAGCGCACTCATCCTCTGCGCCAGCGACAGCCTGCGCGCCACGCCGACCACGCGAAAGCCTCGCGCGCGGAGATCGTCGGTGACGAAGCGGCCGATCAGGCCGGAGGCGCCGAGCACCAAGATGATTCGTTCACCCATCGCGTCTCTCAAAACGGTTTTGCGATCATTAGCCACAGGATCAGTATTGTCGCGCCGAAGCCGGGGAAGCCGAACGCGAACCAGCGGCGAAACAGGACGAAGTAACGCTCCGGCAAGGCGACGCGTTGCTCGGCAGCCTTTCGCGCGAGATCGCGCATCTCGATCTGCATGAACACCACGGGGATCCAGAACAGGCCGGCGATGCAGAAGAGCGCGAGCGAGGCGAGCAGCCAGCGCTCGGTGATCGGCGTCGCCGAAAGCATCATCAGCAAGCCGCCCGTGACCGGTTGCAGGAGCACGGCGGAGAGCGTGAAGATCGCATCCGCAATCACCACGACCGATGCGGTACGTGCGATGAAGGCCACATCGTTCGTGCGATGCGCCATCAGCATGAAGAACGCAATGCCCGTTCCGGTGCCGAGAATGACGATGGCGCCGAGCACATGCAGAAACTTGACCAGGAAATACGGCGTCATGGCTTCTTGGTCGCCACTGGCTTCGGCGGGTTCAGTACGCGATCGAGCGCGCCGCCGGCGGCTTTGACACCGGCCTCACTCTCGATCATCCAATGACCCTCGCTGCCGGCGGCCGGCAGGATGCGCAGGTCCACCTTGCCGCCAGCGCCGCGAAACGCATCAGCCAGACTCTTCGAAAATGACGGCGAGAAATAGCTGTCATTGGCCGCGACGAGCCAGGTGACGGGAATGCGCGCGGCCTTGCCGAACTCCGTTGCGGCGGCAAGCAGCGTGTGTGGCGCGCAGATCCGGTTCGGCTCGTCATTGGCGTGGCCGCCGCGCCCGGGGGCAAACACCGTGATCGCGGAGATCGTCTTCGGATCGGCACCGGCGAGCGCCAGCGCGCCCCAGCCGCCGGCGGAATGGCCGATCACGATCGCGGCTTCCTTGCGAATGAAATCCTGCATTCGCAAGAACTCCAGCGCGAGCCAGATTTGCTCGGCCGTCGCCCGGCCCGAACGGGCATGGTCCGCCTCGTCACATCCGCCCTGGTCCTCGACATAGCGGCCGCCGGTCGCACCATGGCCGAGCCGCTCCGGCACCAGCACGGCAAAACCGCGCGCGACGAGATGGGCGGCGAGCGGACGGTATTCCGGCTGCGGCATTTGCGCACGACGCAGGACGTTCTGCGTCGAGGCGTGTGCGATCACCGCGAGTCGGAACGGGCCCGCGCCGGCGGGTCGAAACAGCAGGGCATGCGCGGCGATGTCGGTATTCGGCGACGGCACGCGCCACTCCTGTCGGCGCAGCGGTTCGCTCTCCTCGCCCGATGGGCCAAACGAGACCTGCGCGCACAGAGGCGGCGCAGTCAGCAGCGCCAGCAGAGGCAGGAGTGCGATGGTTTTGAAGAGCCGCATGAATGGCCGAAGGCGAACACGAACAGTGACAGCGACACTCGTAGGAGCGAATCACTCTGGGCGGGGGTTACTGCGTCACCATTGCCGTTCATTCGTTGCCGCAACAGGAGTTTTGCACTGACACATGGCACGCCGGTGCCCTCGGAGCTGGCGTCTTGTCTTTTTTCGGTACAACATGGTTAAGATACTGATGCACAAAGTCCACACGTTAACCGATAATTAACGATAGGTCTTGCCGCCGGCGCGGCGACTTGGTTTGATTGCCTCCATGAGCACAACCCTGATCGAGGTCCGGCCGGCCAAAGCTGCAGATGCAACTGCGGTGGCGTCAACTCATGACGAAGCCTGGCGCTCCGCCTATCAGGGCATCATTCCCGGCGCCGAGCTGGAGAAGCTCATCAACCGCCGCGGCCCGCAATGGTGGGACAGCGCGATCCGCAAGGGCAGCCGCGTCAGCGTGCTCGTGTTCGGCGACAAGATCGCGGGCTACGCCAATTACGGTCGCAACCGCGCCCGTAGCCTGCATTTCGACGGCGAGATCTACGAGCTTTACCTGCGCCCGGAATTCCAGGGCCTCGGCTTCGGCCGGCGCCTGTTCGCCGCCGCCCGCCGCGACCTGATGCAGAGCGGGCTGAAGAGCATGGTGGTGTGGGCGCTCTCGGACAACGACCCGGCGACGGAGTTCTACCGGGCGCTGGGCGGCCGCATGGTGGCGCGCTCGTCGGAGCGCTTCGGGCCGAAGTCGCTCGACAAGGTTGCCTTCGCCTGGACCAATTGAGCTGCTGAAAGCTGGATCGGCAGCCCTAACCTTCCGTCGATACCGCTGCCTTTGAGCCGGTGACTTCGGGATTCATTATTTCACAAAAACGCGATGGATCGGCGGGCCAAGCCCGCGTATGACAGCGCCAAAATCGCTGCCGGGCGCGATTTTACCTCGGCAACAACGGAGCCTTGAATGCGTATCGATGCGATCTCGATCGGGAAGAACGTACCCCAGGAAGTCAACGTCCTCATTGAAGTCCCCGTGGGCGGCGAACCGATCAAGTACGAGATGGACAAGGAGGCCGGCACGCTGGTGGTCGACCGCTTCCTGTACACGCCGATGCGTTACCCCGGAAACTACGGCTTCATCCCGCACACTTTGTCGGATGACGGCGACCCCTGCGACGTCCTGATCGTCAACACCCGCGCCATCATTCCCGGCGCCGTCATGAGCGTGCGCCCGGTCGGCGTGCTGTTCATGGAGGACGAGGCCGGTGGCGACGAGAAGATCCTGGCAGTGCCGTCGTCAAAGCTGACGCAGCGCTACGACAAGGTGAAATCGTACTCCGACCTGCCGGACATCACGCTGCAGCAGATCCAGCACTTCTTCGAGCACTACAAGGATCTCGAGAAAGGCAAATGGGTGAAGATCCTGCGCTGGGGCGGCCCGGAGGAAGCGCACAAGCTGATCCTCGAAGGCATGGATCGCGAGAAGAAAAAGAAGAAGGGCTGACGCCTCTGCTCCCTCGCCCCGCTTGCGGGGAGAGGGTTGGGGTGAGGGGGACTCTCCACGAGAACGGTGACGGCTGACCCGCGGAGAGTCCCCCTCACCCGGATTGCTTCGGACGATGCTTCGCATCGCCGAGCGCAATCCGACCTCTCCCCGCAAGCGGGGCGAGGTGAAGAAAACCTACACCGCCGGCTTCGGCAGCCCCGCGATCGCGCAGGCCGCGCGTAGCGTGTTCACCAAGAGGCAGGCGACCGTCATCTGGCCGACGCCGCCGGGCACCGGCGTGATGGCGCCGGCCACTCCGAGCGCTTCCTGATAAGCGACATCGCCGACGAGGCGCGTCTTGCCGTCCTCCTTCGGAATTCGGTTGATCCCGATGTCGATCACGGTCGCGCCCGGCTTCAGCCAATCGCCGCGCACCATCTCAGGCTTTCCGACCGCGGCGTAGACGAGATCGGCCCGCTTCACGAGCCCGGGCAGGTCGCGCGAGCGCGAATGCGCGATCGTCACCGTGGCGTTCTCGTTCAACAGCAATTGCACCAGCGGACGACCGACCAGGTTGGAGCGGCCGATCACGATGGCGTTCATGCCTTCGAGCGAGGCGTGCACGCTCTTGGTCAGGATGATCGAACCGAGCGGCGTGCAGGGCGATAGCGCCTGAAATCCGCCTGCGAGCCGGCCGGCATTGTTCGGGTGCAACCCGTCGACGTCCTTGGCGGGGTCGATGGCGTTGATGACGGCTTCCGTGTTCAGCCCCTTCGGCAGCGGCAGCTGCACCAGGATGCCATGCACAGCCGGATCGCGGTTAAGCTTTGCGACCAGCGCCAGCAGGTCTGCCTGCGACACGTCGGCTGGCAGCTTGTGCTCGAACGAAGCCATGCCGGCGGCCTGGGTCTGGGTGTGCTTGGAGCGGACATAGACCTCGCTGGCGGGGTCGTTGCCGACCAGGACCACCGCAAGGCCCGGCACCAGATTGTGCTCGCGCTTGACGCGGGAAACCTCGTCGGCCACGCGGGCACGGAGCTCCGCGGCAATCACTTTTCCATCGATGATCTTGGCGGTCATGTCAGCTCCTCAGTCTGTCGATTTGGCCGCAACGAGCTGGCGCAGGGCGTCGCCGAGCCGCGCCGGATCGCCATCGACTGCGATCTGCTTCAGCCGCGAGGTGGCTCCGGACAGGAGCCTCACGCTGGCCTTGGGGACGCCAAGCGACTTTGCCAGCAGCACCAAAACGGCCTTGTTGGCTTCGCCTCCATCGGCGATCGCGCGCACCCGCACCTTGAGCACGCTGCGGCCATCGGCCAGTTGCTCGATCCCGTCGATGTCGTCGCGGCCACCGCGCGGCGTCACACGCAGCGCGATGCTGATTCCTGCGGCCGAATAGCGCCAAGGTTCCTTGCAAGGTTCCCTGGAGGCGTCTTTGGCGACCAAGGTGTCCGGCCCGCTCAGATCACGTTCGGATAGATGTAGTACAGGATCACCCGCTCGATGAACATGATGAGCAGGATCAGGATGATCGGCGAGATGTCGAGGCCGCCGAGACTGGGCAGGAGATTGCGAATCGGTGCCAACACCGGCTCGGTGATCCGGTACAGGAACTCAGCGACCGCCGACACGAACTGGTTGCGGGTGTTCACCACGTTGAAGGCGATCAGCCAGGACAGGATCGCGGACGCGATCAGCAGCCAGACGTAGAGGTCGAGCACGATGATGACGATGTCGAGAACGGCACGCATGGCTATTGAAGACTCTGGCTTTTGAAGACTTTGGCTGCGATCGGAATTGACGCCTTTTGCTAGATATCGGTTCCCCCCCGCCCAAACAAGGGAAGTCGGCGCCGGAATGGCTAAAACCGGGTTATAGCCGTCCTTGACTTGACCTTGGCGGGGACTTAAATGGCGCCCGGTTGTCGGCCGCGTTTACCAGAGCGGCCAGCAAAGGGGCCATAGCTCAGCTGGGAGAGCGCGTCGTTCGCAATGACGAGGTCGGCGGTTCGATCCCGCCTGGCTCCACCACGCTTCGCCCTTCGGGCTACGCGTGGCGCAGCCACGACGGAGCCCGAAAGGCGAAGCGTGGTGTCCGGCGAAGCCCGAAGGGCGAAGACGGACTGGTTGAGGCCCCCCCTACCTCCCCGTAAACCGCGGCGGCCGCTTTTCCATGAAGCTCGCCACCCCCTCGCGGAAATCGCTACTGCCCAGCGCCACCATCATCTCCCTGTTCGCCTCGATCGTGGCCTCGGCCAGGGTCTGGAACGGCACCTCGTAGAGCTGGCGCTTGATCACGGCCATCGCACTTGGCGAGACGAAATCGGCGAGATCGCGCGCATAGGCGTAGGTCTCCTCGCGCAGCTTCTCCGGCGAGCAGAGCCGGTTGACCAGGCCGATCCGCAACGCCTCCTCGCTCGTCACGCGCCGGGCCGAAAGCAGGAGATCCATCGCGTTGGCGTGGCCGACGATGCGCGGCAGCATCCAGCTGATGCCGTGCTCGGCAATCAGACCGCGTCGCGCGAAGGCTGTGGTGAACACCGTATTGTCGGCGGCAAAGCGCAAATCGCAATAGAGCGCGTGAACGAGGCCGATGCCTGCGGTCGCGCCGTTGAGCATGGCGATGACCGGCTTCCTGATCGAGGGATAATAGCCATAGCGCGTCTGCCAGTCCGGCCGCCGGTTCATGTCGAACGGCGGCAGATTCGTCGCGCGCCTGACGTCGTCGGGGTCGAGCCCCTTCAACGCATCCATGTCGGCACCGGCGCAGAAGGCACGACCAGCGCCGGTGAGCACGATGACGCGGACATTGTCATCGGCGCTCGATGCTTCCATGGCATGGCGAACGTCGCGCTCCATGATCGGCGTCCACGCATTCATGCGATCGGGCCGGTTGAGCGTGATGGTCGCGACCTTGTCGCTCACCTCGTAGAGGATGTGTTCGTGGGCCATGGCTCTCTCCCTGTGTGCCGGCACGCGTTCGCGCGCGCTCGTTAGCAATGAGCCTAGCATATCCAATGGTAAGGCAGGGACTTGCGCGAAGACGCGATCACTCGGCCGCTTGCGCCAGCACCGGCCGGCGCGCGAGCCAGCCGTCGATGAAATGATCGAGCCAGGCGCGCTCTGCGGCATCGTACACGGCACGATCCGCGAAGTGATGGTGCCGTTGCCGCGCTCCGGGCGCGTTGAAGCCGTCATAGCCGCGCGTGGTCCAGCGATGCATCATCGCGTAGGTCACGTCGGGGTGAAACTGCACGCCGAAAGCGTTGCCGGCGCGGAACGCCTGCACCGGAAAATCATCGCCTTCTGCCAGCAGCTCCGCGCCGACAGGCAGTTCGAATCCCTCGCGGTGCCAATGATAGACCTGCGCCGGCCAGGCCGGGCAGAGCGCGCGCCCGGCAGCGGTCGGGCGGATCGGGTAGTAGCCGATCTGGGTCAGCGCCTCCGCATGCGGCGCGACGCGCGCACCGAGCTGCATGGCGAGCATTTGTGCCCCAAGGCAGATGCCGAGGAACGGCCGCTGCTCGCGCAGCGGAATTTCGAGCCAGTCGATCTCGCGGCGGATGTAGTCGTCGGGATCGTTGGCGCTCATCGGGCCGCCGAAGACCACGGCGCCGGCATGAGCGTCGAGCGTCTCGGGCAGCGGATCGCCGAAGCGGGGACGGCGGATGTCGAGGGGATGACCGAGGGCACGCAGCGCGTTGCCGACGCGGCCGGGGGTTGAAGATTCCTGATGCAGGACGATCAAGACCGGCAACCGGCTTTCGGAGGCGGCAGTGCTCGGCACCCTCTTTCGGAAGGGCACCAATTCTGCGCCACCAAACCTGTCCGTCCGGAACGACATGGCCTCTGCGAGTGCTATCGGTTCAGACCGCCAGCTTAGCTAAGCGATGGTTAACATCGTGTGAGTTCGCGCACACAACGATAGTGAAGCAAGCTCCGGGCCACTACGGCGGCTGGGGACTTTTCTAATTCCGGCGCCTCTGGAACCGGCTGGTGGCAGCCAGGATGAAGCCGCGCGGGAAAAAGCGCAGCGCAAACGGCACAATCTTGATGCCGAGACCGGGCAGCACCGCCCGTTTGTTGGCCATCAGGCCACGATAAGCCTCTTGCGCGACATCGGCGGCCGAAACGTTGAGAAGGGCCGTATTGTGCTGCGACCCGACGCCGGCGCGCGCCTGGAATTCGGTGGGCACAGGGCCCGGGCAAAGCACGGTGACGCGAACGCCGCGCGGCGCGAGCTCCGCCCGTAGCGCTTCGGTGAAGGAAATCACGTAGGCTTTGGAGGCATAATAAACGGCCATGCCGGGGCCGGGCAGGAAGCCTGCAACGGAGCCGACGTTGAGAAGACCGCCCTTGTTCCTGATCAGCTGATCGGCAAAGCGCAGCGACAGATCCGTCAGAGCCCGCACGTTGACCTCGACGATCCCGATCTGCTCGTCGCGGTCGCGCTCGATGGCATCACCGAACACGCCGAAGCCGGCATTGTTGACGAGGTGATCGAGCTCGACGCCTTCGGCCGCGAGCGCTGCTGCGATGGTCTCGCCGGCGGCGGGATCCTCGAGATCGCAGGCGATCACGATCGGCTTCTTGCCGCCCCTGGCAGCGAGCTCGTTCGCAAGCGCCTCCAATCGATCCGCGCGCCGCGCCGTCAATGCGAGACGATGTCCATTGGCGGCGAACACGCGTGCCAGCTCCACACCTATGCCCGCCGAAGCACCGGTGATCAACGTTACCCGCTCAGTCACGATCGAAGTTCTCTTGAATTGAAGTCTTTGGCCCCGGCAATGGCCGAACGAGAGCATAAGCCGTGCGCGACAGGCAAGCGGCGCTGGCGGCATGGCCGCTTGAGCGGGCGACAGGGGGAGCAGGAAAGACCGGTATTTGCAGGCGAATCCGCAAAACCGGGAGGAGGGTGCGGCCTACATTAAAATTTCGTCATGTAACTTGTCGTCAGGCCGCCGGCCGGGACAAGTCAGCCGCCGACGGCACCATCCTTCACCTGGCCACCGACGCGCTCGGCCACAGCGTGCTTCAGGTCGATCCGGTCGCGCTGGGAAATCCCGAGCAGGTCGGAGGCACGCCAGACGACGTTGTCCTCGAATTCGGTCACCTGGCCGTCGGCATAGACCAGCTCCCACATCATCCGGACGATGCGCTTGCGGCCCTCTTCGTCGAGCGAGCGCATGATGACGCTGGTGAAGTGATAGAGATCCACCGCCTCGCCCTCGACCTGGGTGGCGTCCGCGATCAGGCGATCCGCGGTGCCGTGATCGAGCCCGAAATGGCTCTCGATCAGGCTGTGCAGCTTGCGCTGCTCGGCCGCCGTCGGCTGGCCGTCCAGCGAGACCACGTGGACCAGCAGCGCCGTCGCCGCCAATCGGTAATCGCTGTCGCCGAACGAACGATTCTGGTCGTTGGGGGCGACGATGTCGGCGATGAATTGGCGCAGGCCGTCGAGCATGAGATCCTACCGAAATCGATGCAGCCGCGAGGGAGGAGGGCGGCTGTTACCAGCATTATATGAGCAGGATACTCAACCGGCGCAACGTGCGGCAGTTCCGCCCGCCGGATTACGTTTCGGCAATCTGGCCGCTGCGCATTGGGCGGGGACGACAACGGAAATTCTTCACGGAATCTCGTAAACCACCATCTTGTCGGCGATGCCGCGCAGCGCGGCCTGCTTCTGGATCGGCTTGATCTCGCGCTGCTGGAGTATTGCCGCGACCGCCGGCGCATCGAGCACCGGGCCGGTGATGTGGATCTCCTGCGCGGTCGACAGGCTCTGCACCCGGGCGGCGATGTTGACCGTCTGGCCGAAATAATCCTGCCGCTCGTTGAGCATCACCGCAAGACACGGTCCTTCATGGATGCCGATCTTGACGATCAGATCGTCGGTGCCGCGCTGCTTGTTGAGCGCGTCCATGGCCGCGCGCATCCGCAAGCCGGCGACGATAGCGTGCTCGGGACGGACGAAGGTCGCCATCACGGCATCGCCGATGGTCTTCACCACTGCGCCCTTCTCCGACGAGATGATCTCGAGCAGCGCATGGAAATGCGCGCGCACGAGATCGAAGGCGGCAAGATCGCCGACGCGCTCGTAGAGCGCGGTCGAGCCCTTCAGGTCGGTGAACAGGAAGGTCAGCGAGGTGATCTGGAGCCGTTGGTCGAGACTGAGATTGTCCGCCTTGAACACGTCGCGAAAGGTCTGGTTGGACAGCATCCGCTTGGCGGTGAGGAACGGCTTGCGCTTGCCGATGAGATGGTGGAGCGCCTCGGCCGCGATGAACACCGACGGCAGCACGCGCACGCCCGCCTGGTTCTCCAGCGACAGCCGTAGCGGGCCGGGCCGCATGGTCGTGGTCCCCGTCGGGGCCTGCACCTTGTTGTACATGATGGCGAGCTGCTGGCGGTCCTTGGTCGGCTCGCCCTGGACGTCGATGAAATGGGCGGCGTGCGTCACCGGTTCGAAGATGATGACGAAGTCACCAGGCAGTTGCAGCGACATCGTCGCCTTCTCGCCAGCCGGCAGCTCCATCGTATCCAGCGTCACCTCGTTCGCCAGTGTCGCGAATGATTCCTTGTTGAAGTCGACGCCGGAGCTCCAGAATACCTGCTTGAAATATTCCCACACCGGAAGCGTATCAGGATCGTGCGCCGCGATGCGCCGGACCCTCGGATTCACGGTGAAGGACACCTCGACCTGATCGTCGACGGAGGCCTTGTAGCCGCAGGCGCAGAGCGCGCAATGATAATCGTCCGGCTTGAGCGCCTTCAACGTCGTGTGCGCGCCCAGCACGCCGCCGCAGCCCGGACACAGCACGTTCCAGCCGAGATCGAACAGCCCGAGCCGCGCCGCGTGCAGAAAGGCCGAGATCGCGTGCTCTTCGTCGACGGCATGTTGCGTGGCGAAGTCGAGGACGTTGACGCGGTTGAGCTCGTGATCCTCGCCATCCTCGATCAGACGCGCAATCGCATCGACCACCTTCGCGTCGGCGGTCTGCTTGAGAACGGAAAACTGGGCCTGGATGTCGCTCATGGCGCAACTCTATCTAGGGTGCATCACGCCGTCGGCCAGACGAAGGGCCTGTCACCGACGTGTGATGCGGAACATGGGTGAGTGATCCGGCTGGGTCGTGACGACGCCGAGCGGGATCACGGGATCGGTCGTATCGGCAAGCTCGACGCGGAACGCGCCGATCAGCCGGGCCAGCGCCAGCACGGATTCGGCCTGCGCGAACGGCGCGCCGATGCAGACGCGCGGACCTGCGCCGAACGGCAGATAAGCGAAGCGATCGGGCGTTTCCTTCGACATGAAGCGCTTTGGAATGAACGCGTTCGGCTGGTCCCACAGCTTCTCGTGCCGGTGCAGCAGCCACGGTGCGATCATGATGATGTCGCCCTTGCCGATCTCGATTCCGGCCGCATTGTCCTTCTCGCGCGCGGCCCGCGCGACCAGGAATGCCGGCGGATAGAGCCGCATGGTCTCCTCGATCACCGCGCGGGTGAATTTCTGCCGGTCGATGTCGGCGATGCTGTCGAGATGCTCGCCGCGCGTCTCGGAGGCGACTTCCTCCTGCGTCTCCGGATCGAGCGCGAGCAGATAGAGCGCCCAGAACAGCGCCGTCGCCGTGGTCTCGTGACCCGCGAGGATCATGGTCGCGACTTCGTCGACGAGCTGTTCGTCGGAAAAGCCCTTGCCGGTTTCGGGGTCGCGCGCCGCATCCATGAGATCGAACAGGTCACGCGGCGGCGCACCGTCCTTCTTGCCGGCTTTGCGCCGCTCGGCGATCAGCATCGCGACGAATTCGGTCCAGCGCTTGCGGAAACGGGCGCGGGCAAAATCCATCGGGCTTGGCCACGACACCGGCAGCAGCATGTCGAGGAAATACGGCCGTCCGAGCCGGGCGGCATATTCCATGATGAAGTTGCGCAAGGTCGCGCCGTGCTGGTCCATGCCGAACGAGAACATCGTGCGTCCCGCGATCTCCAGCGTCATGCGCTGCATGACCTCGCGCAGGTCGATGTCTTCCCCCGAGCGCGCCTCCAGCTTCGCGATGGTCTCGTCGAGCACCGCCGTCATGTGCGGAACGAGATTGGCGGTGGCGCGCGGCGTGAAGGCCGGCGCAAGGGTGCGGCGCTGAAACGTCCAGGAGTGACCTTCCGCGATCAGAAGGCCATCGCCCAGCACGGGACGCAACATGCGGATCCCCGCCGGCGTGCGCGTATAGTTCTCGTAATTGGTCAGCAGGACGTGCCTGATCGCGTCCGGCTGGTTCAGGATGAAGCTGTTGCTGAGGAAGAAGCCGCCCTTGATGACGTCTTCCTCATAGGCGCGCTGCCCCCAGGTCGCGATCATGTTGTGCCGGATCACGGCAAGCCGGCCGAAGAACGACATGTCGTCGGGCGCACGCGGGGGAGCGGGAGGGATGATGGGCCGACGCACGCTGGCGATGTTCATGGCTCTCTCCCGAGAGGTGTGACGCAGGTCAATAGCTAGTAAGTCAGCTCGGCAATCGCAATCCTGTTCTGCTCGGCGGGCCATAGGCGCGCCCCAACCCGTTCTTCGTTGAACTGAGCGACGATACTCCCAAACGAGTCAATGCTATAGCGACGCACGGTTGTCACCGAATCAGTAGGCACGCCCGGCTTGACGTCCTTGGGCTCCTCGCCGCCGAACAGCACCACGTCGCGAGGTAGACCTAAGTACCCTCGGGGACGCGACATGATCGCAACGGCGTGGGCCTTGGCATCAGCTGGCCCGAGCGGCCGCGCGGGCCGCAAATGCACTAGGTCGGAGGAGCGGGGGAAGGGTGAGCGATAAATGTGCGTTATCGGTGCATCCGGCGCTGTCAGGACGA
Organism: Bradyrhizobium sp. UNPF46; assembly: GCF_006658625.1. NCBI lineage: Bacteria > Pseudomonadati > Pseudomonadota > Alphaproteobacteria > Hyphomicrobiales > Nitrobacteraceae > Bradyrhizobium > Bradyrhizobium sp. UNPF46. The sequence continues at coordinate 174,089 of NZ_LFJB01000040.1, read as the reverse complement.
ATTCGAGCGTCCAGGTCGGATCGACCTGCACAGGACCCCAGCGGCCGTCCGCTCCGGTCTGCGACTTGTGCAACCCGTCGCCTTTACGAAAGCCGTCCTCACTCGTGCGGAAAATCTCGACGGTCGCACCTGCCACGGGACGATTGGTCGGAACGCCGCCCGGTGTTCCCGTTACCAGCCCGCTCAAGGTCACCTTGGCCTCGGGTTTGATAGAGATCCGGTCGGGCTCGCGACCCGCGATGAATTTGTAGATCTCCCGGAAGGCACGCGGATGGAACGCCACCTCGCGATGGTCGAGCGCGCCGAGCACGAGATTGGTGGCGCCCTTCAGCTCCGGCCCTTCATTGGTGACGCCGGTCGGCGTGCCGGGCTTGCCGATGAAGCGACCGTCGGCCTGCGCGTATTTGTCCATGCCGTCGCTGCGCAAGGTGAGGAAGGCAACACCGGGCGTCACCTCGCTCTCGCCTTCGTTCAGGCCGCGCAGGAACGTGCCGCGGCCGTTGAACTCGTTGTTCGGCTGATCGTCGGTCGCGAACACGCCGTGATTGGGCGTGCCGCACAAGACGGCGTGGCTGACATCGCCGGCGCCACCGCTCTTGATGACATTGCGGATCGCATAGCCGCCGCGCGAGCTGCCGACCAGCGCCACGCGGGACGCGCCGGTCCGGCGCTTCAGCTCGGCGATGGCGGCAGCGAGCTCGCGGCGCTGGTCCTCGGTCGAGGAACGGTTCGCCTGCTCGACCTTGTCGTCGGTGCGTGCATTGGGGTCGGTGAAGTTGATCGCCATCATGCGATCGTGCGCGATGCCGTTGGATTCCATCCGCCACAGCGTCGTCATCCAGAGCGCGTCGTAGTCGCCATTGCCGTGGACGAACAGGATCGGCGGCGGCGGGTCCGAAGGCAATGCAGCCGCCGGCGCTGATTGAGCCCATGCGCCCGTCCGCAAGCTCGCAATTGCGAAAGGCAAGCTGCCCGCCCCCTGCAGGATCGTCCGTCGCGACAGCTTCATCTGTTCCTCCCCGGCAAACCGCCTCTTTGCACCGCTTATAGCGGCCTAACCACTGGACAGCGAAGGACTTTCGCAGGCATCACTGAATTTGCCGGAATCGCCAGCACCACTTCTGCCAGCCCATATGGAAGGGGATATGACCGAGCCGCCGAACCGTCAGAAAATGGCCGCCGACGGCATCACCGCGCCGCTGCGCTACACCGTGTTCCGGCGTATCTGGCTCGCCAGCCTGCTCTCCAATCTCGGCCTCCTGATCCAGGGCGTGGGCGCGGCCTGGGCGATGACGCAGATGGCGGCATCGGCCGATAAGGTCGCGCTGGTGCAGACCGCCCTGATGCTTCCGATCATGCTGATCTCGATGCCGGCCGGCGCCATTGCCGACATGTATGACCGCCGCATCGTCACGCTGGTCTCGCTGATGATCGCCCTCACCGGCGCGACGGCGCTGACGGTGCTGGCCGGGTTTAATCTCATCACCCCGGAAACGCTGCTCGCCTTCTGCTTCGTGGTGGGCAGTGGCAACGCCCTGTTCGGCCCGGCGTGGCAGTCCTCTGTCAGCGAGCAGGTACCGCCCGATGCGCTGCCTTCGGCGGTCGCGCTGAACGGCATCAGCTACAACATCGCGCGCAGCTTCGGCCCCGCGGTCGGCGGCGTCATCGTCGCCGCGCTCGGCGCGGTGGCCGCCTTTGCCTGCAACGCGCTTCTCTATCTGCCGCTTCTCGTGGTGCTGCTGCTCTGGCGCCGCTCGGTCGAGCCCTCGCGGCTGCCGCGGGAAAAGCTCAACCGCGCCATGGTCTCGGGCTTCCGCTACATCACCAATTCGCCGCCGATCAAGATCGTGCTGTTGCGCACGCTGGTGATGGGCCTGATCGGCGGCGCCATCATGGCGCTGATGCCACTGGTCGCGCGCGATCTGCTGCACGGCGGCGCGCAGACCTATGGCATCATGCTGGGCGCCTTCGGTATGGGCGCTGTCGTCGGCGCACTCAATATCCATGAACTGCGCAAGCGCATGAGCGGCGAGGCCGCGATCCGCGCCTGCACCATCTCGATGGCGTTCGCGATGGCCGCGCTTGCGCTGAGCACGGAGCCGGTGCTGACGGCAACGGCGCTGGTGCTGGCCGGCGCGGTCTGGATGGCCGCCATCGCGCTGTTCAACATCGGCGTGCAGCTGTCGGCGCCGCGCTGGGTGGCGGGCCGCTCGCTCGCGGCGTTCCAGGCCTCGATTTCCGGCGGCATCGCGATCGGCGCCTGGGGCTGGGGCCATCTCACCGACTTTGCCGGCGTCGAGATCGCGCTGCTGACGGCCGCCGGCCTGATGCTGATCTCGCCGCTGCTCGGGATCTGGCTGACGATGCCGCGCGTCGGTGCCCGCAACGAGGATGCCGACGTGCTGGCCGATCCCGAGGTGAAGCTGTCCCTGACGGGCCGCAGCGGCCCGCTGGTGGTCGAGATCGAATATCGCGTGGCGCAGGACAACGCGCGCGCGTTCCACAATGTCATGCAGGACGTGCAGCTCTCCCGGCAGCGCAACGGCGCCTATGGCTGGTCGATCGCCCGCGACATCGCCGATCCGGAATTGTGGACCGAACGCTATCACTGCCCGACCTGGTTCGATTACCTGCGCCAGCGCAACCGCTCGACCCAGTCCGAACGCGCGCTGCATCAACAGGCGATCGATTTCCACATCGGCCCGGACCCGGTGCGGATCCGCCGCATGCTGGAGCGGCCGTTCGGCTCGGTGCGCTGGAAGGACGAGACGCCGGACAGCGCAAGCGCGGAGGTGTTGCCGGTGGTCGCGACGGCGGCGGGAAGCAGCACGTAGGACTCTCTTCGTTCCGGGCTCGCGCCTTACGGCACGCCCCGGAATGACGAGGGTGTGCTTTATTGGCCGTGCTCGGTCAGCACCTTCTCGCAGCCTTTGCTCAGCTTCGGGCGGTTCTGCTTCAGGCAGGCGAGCACGGCGCCGTCGCCATTGTTCATCACGGCGCGGCAGAAGCGCGTGACGTCGCGCGCGCAGGCATCATGGCCGGGCTGCTGTTGCGCTGACGCGGCGGACGCGCACAGGAGCAAGGAAACAACGAAAAGAAATCTGGTCATCGCATAATGCCTCTTACCCGGAAAGATGTGCGGGGAAGCTAGTGCGACGATCCCGCACCTGCAACGGCTTTATTGCCGAGCGGGAGGCGTGCCGCCGCGTGGCCCCGGCACAAGGCCGGGGCACATCGCGAGGGGAGCTAACCAACGCAACGATGTCGTTGCGCGTTACTGACTGTCCTGGGCGTCAGCGACCTTGCGCGAGGCGCCCTTGGCGAGGTCCTTGTCCATCACCGCGCGGCAGCCGGCGCTGAGATCCGAGCGATGCTTCATCATGCACGCCGTGATCTTCGGGATGTTGGGGATTTCCGACGAGCACAGGCGGAAGGCATCGCCGGTGCACATCTGCTGCGCCTCGGCCGAGAAGGCGAAGCTCGAGGTCGTCGAGACCAGCGAGACGATGGCGGCGAAGCCGAGGGCCAGGCTGGTGTCGCGGACCCTGGCAGAGAAGGACTTGGCGTTCAGCGACGTGGTTTTCAGCGACTTGGTCATTTGAAGCTCCCATTGGCGTCGTCGCAACGGCGCCCGTTGTTGATGGGAACTACGATGCTCCAGCAAAACAGTTTCCACTGTGATGACCATCACGTGCCGCGCCCCGACTGTGACCTTGGTCACTTTGGCGCAGCTGTCTGAAATTCCTCCACAACCGCCGTCGTGTTGGTGTCACGTTAACTGTTACTTCGCATTAATGGCTCGTCGCGCGGGAAATTCCGCAGGTTTGGTTGCGTAATTGGAAAGAGTAGCGATGCGTAATGCGTTGGGCCTGATGCTGGCCAGTGTCCTTGCGGCGGTCGTGATCGCCGCCGGCGGTTGGTTTTATTATTCCTCGCGCGCCGACCAGGGCGCTCCCAAGACAGTTGCAGCCCGTGCCGCCGACCCATTGCCGGCACCGGCGAAATTCGCCGCCAGGGATGACGTCGAGACCACCGCGACGGTCGCGGCGAAGCCGGCAGCGATTGCCCAGGCACCCGCGCCCATGCCAGCTCCCGTCATGCCGGTCCAGCCGAAGCAGGCCTGCGCCAATCCGAATGCGCTGGGCGTCTCCCGCGTGGTCGAGATCGACACCACCGGCGGCCCCGGCTTCGGCTTCGATCATTTCAAGCAATTCGACTTCCTCACCGACAAGGAGGTCGTACTGACCTTCGACGACGGCCCCTGGCCGGTGAACACGCCGAATGTGCTGAAGGCGCTCGCTGACGAATGCACCAAGGGCCTGTTCTTCTCGGTCGGCAAGCATGCGACCTATCATCCGGAAATCCTGCGCCAGGTGCTGGCCCAAGGCCATACGGTCGGCACGCACACCTGGTCGCACGTCAATCTGAACGGCAAGAAGATGACCGAACAGATGGCCAAGGACGAGGTCGAGAAGGGCGTCAGCGCGGTGAAATTCGCGCTCGGTGCCAACCCTGCGCCGTTCTTCCGCTTCCCGCAGCTTCAGCATAATCCGGCGATCGTGAGCTATTTCGGCACCCGCAACGTCGCGATGTTCTCGACCGACGTCGACTCCTTCGACTTCCGCAAGGGCGCCACGCCGGAGAAGATCATCGAGACGGTGATGACGCGGCTCGACAAGCTCGGCAAGGGCATCATCCTGATGCACGACTTCCAGAAGAACACCGGCATCGCGCTGCCGGCGCTGCTCGCGCGCCTCAAGGCCGGTGGCTACAAGGTCGTGCAGATGAAGGCCAAGACGACGCTGCAGTCGCTGCCGGAGTATGACGAAGCGCTGATGAAGGACATGAAGGTGCCGACAGCAAGCACGAATACGCGTCCGATCTCGAGCGTGGTGCAGACGGTGTCGCAGTAAACGCCATCGGTTCGATCCAGAATTCCTGCGTCATGGCCGGGCTTGTCCCGGCCATTTGCTTTTGGCGAGCCGCTTACCAATAGATGCCGTGGCGGTGCAGCTCGCTGATGATGCGGCCCTCGGTCCAGCGCTTGGACCTCGGCTTGTCCGCCCTCGCCGTCTTTTTGTTGGCGGGCCTGGTTGTCGCGACCGGCGCCGGAGTCGGCGGCGGCGTGGTCGCCGCCGGAGCGGTCGTAGTGGCCGGCGCGGAGAGCGACACTGCCGGCGGACGATCCGAATATTTCGGCGCCTCGGTGGCCGGCGCAGCTTCGCTCGCCTGCGGCGTGGAGGTGGTCGCCGAGGTCGGCGTGGTCAGTGGCGCGGGAGCCTGAGCACCCGCCGCCGACAGCGACAGGCTGCGGGAGCCGTCTGCCTGGGCAGAGGCGGAAACCAGGACCATGGCGGCAACCAGAATGATCTTGCGCATGTGAAATCTCCCCGTGTTTGCGTGCTCGGGATACTACGGACGCCGTGCTGGAGATTAAGTGATTGGCCTCACATAAGCGCGGTACATTTTCGAACCGGCATGCCGCGGTCAACACCCGCGTCGATAGACCCGCACGCTCACGTCCGGAAAGCTCATGCTGTCGAGCAGGCAGAGGCCCTTCTCCGCGTCCATGCGGGCGATCAGCTCGTCGCCAACGCGCGGCCCGACCAGCGTGTGCTGGATCGAACTCGAGAGCACCAGAATCTCCGACCGCAACAACGCATCGCCCGTTTCTTGCGCGCTCCGGTAAAACAGCTCGTCGCGGATGACGAGATTCATCTTCGCCCGCGCCGCGTAGAGCTGGATGGTCGCCGACGTCACCGGATAAGGGCTGGAGAAGCCGACATAAAGCGGGCCGGGCGTTTGCGGCTTGATCTCGCGCAGCAGGGACCAGAGCCGTTCGGTCGCGAGGCGGATGCTCTCCTGCTGCTGCGCGCTCAGCGGCGTCGCCGTGCTGATCTGACCGACGACGACATGCCTGAAGAAGAGTTGGAGAACAAATGCAAGCGCCAGCACCCGGCCCGCCGTGAGGAGGTAGCGGCGGATCTCGTTGCTCAAGCCGAGGCGGGCGAGCAGCTCTTCGATGAGCGCCGCACTGGCGCACCCATTGAGGACCATCGCGACGACGAACAGGCCATAGAACATCGCACCGAAATAGTAGGTCTTGATCGCCGCGACGGAGGGGATGGCATAGGCGATCAGCACGGACACGAGCAGGACAAGGGCATCGCGCAGCGCTGCGCTTCCGCAGATCGACGCGAGCACTAGACGCAGCAGCATCAGGCCGGTCCCGATGGCGAACCAGTAATGCAGGCCGAACCGTCCTTCTCCACCGATCGAGAAGCGTAACAATCCAACCCAGAAACCTTCGCCCGTCGTCCAGAGGTCGCGCTGGCTGACAAACACCAGGAGGATGTAGGTGACGGTCTCGACCATTGCGGGTCCGATCAGTACGGCCGCGGTCGCGATCAACGGCAGCACGAACCACACGAGCACGCTGAGTGCAGTCCGGAGCGACGGGCGCAATCCGCCGGCCTGGATACAATCGACGACCAGCCGGATCGCGAATGCGCTGCCGAGCAGAGCGAGCGCAGCCGGGAACGATGTCGGCTTGATGCTGGCGGCGAGTGCGCAGGCAACGCCGAGGCCAGCCAGCGACCAAGTGCTGCGCCGGAGCACGCCGCGGTAGACGATGGCTCCCGCAGCAAGACCGACGGCAAGCCCCGAGGGCAAATCGGGACGTGCCTCGGTGACCGTGTGCCACAGCACAGGCACGCAAGCCGCCGCGACCAGACACGATGCGATCTCGAGAACCGGCCGTCGTCGAACGAGCCAGACGATCCCGATCAGGAAGCCGAAGACGATCGCGGCATGAACGAGATAAGGACCGACATAAGTTTCGGGAAACAACCAAAAACCGGTGGCCGCCACCAGAGTCGAAAACGGCGCATGGTGATGCAGCAAGTCCGAGATGCTGCCGGCGACGCCGCGACTTCCAAAGGCATTCACCCACCTGACCGCGTCGCCGAAATAGGAGACGTCGTCATAAAGCGGAGGAACGGATAGCCGCCCGTGCAGCCGCGAGGCGTCGAGCGATCTGGAGGCGACGACGGCGGTGATGCCTGAGGCGAGAATCACGAGGCCGGCGATCCGCAGCCTTGCGCCCCAATCCGTTCTGGCCCTCGTCTCCGTACCCAGCACTTGCCCCGTCGCGCGCATTTCATCGGCAGCGCATCGTAGTGACACAAGGGCGGAGCGCAACGCGCGAGCCGGCCTCAGTGAGAAGACCGCAGGCGTGTGAGGACCGGGAAAATCGAGGCGCTGGTGCCGCAAGAGGGATTCGAACCCCCGACCCCGTCATTACGAATGACGTGCTCTACCGACTGAGCTATTGCGGCGAACCCTGCCCGGAGCCTGATGCCGACCCCGATACGCGCGCTCCTGATATCGGGCATGGCCCGAATTGGCAAGGACAAGCCGGGTTCGAAATGCGACTCACGCGCCCCAGCGCGACCAGAACCCGCGCCAGCCCCCGGCCTGGGCCTTGGGGGTGCCGATTTGTTCCGTAAATTCATCGCTCGGGCCCTCGTCATCGATCCCGGGATCGTCGGGAGCCCGAACAATCGGGATGACCGCGGGAATCGGCGCCGGCGCGGGCTTGGCGAGGTCGGCGCGGGTCCGGAACACCGGTGTTGCCGCCGGAGGCGATGATTCGGCGGGCTCGGGAGCCGGTTGGACCGGTTCGGCGGTCACAACGGCGGGCTCTTCCATGGCGCTCGGGGGCGAATTGTCCTGGGCGGCCGGGGCTGGTGCCGCCACGGGCGGTTCCGCCGGACCTTCGCTGGGAGCTACCGTCACGCGCTTCGGCGGCGGCGCCGCCAGCATGGCTTCCTCGAAGGCGGAGGATTCGATCGTGGTGCCCCTGCCCGAGGGCAGGCTCGCGACCGGCGTCTGCCACTGGAAGGCGTCGAGGCGGCCGGTGACCGGGGAAACCGGGCGCCAGCGGGCGCTGACATAACCGTCCGCCGTCCAGGCCGGATCGTGGCGGGCGCGCACCGCGCGCAGCGTCCAGGCGCGGGCACGGCCGCTATCGCCATGCTCGGCGCGCTCGATCTCGGCCATCAGCAGCGCCACGCGCTGGGTCGGATCGTTGACGTAGGGCGCCAGCACCTCGCGCGCGCGGGCGAATTCGGTGGCATCGATCGCGGCGCGCGCGATCGCGAGCTGGCCCTCGACATGGCCCGGCTTGTCGGCCGAAATCTTCGCCGCAAGCGTCTCGACGCGCTGCAGGCGCTGCCGCGCGGAATCGCCGAGCTTCACATGGGCATAGGCCTCCGCGAGATCGGGATGCGGGTTGGCGAGCCAGGCGGCCTCGACCAGCTTCATGGCACGGCGCACCTGATGCGCCTCGCTCTCGAATTTTGCGGCGAGCACCGCCGCCGGCACCAGGGTCGGCGCGAGCTTGATGGCTTCCATCACGCTCTCGCGCGCGACGTCGCGGTCCATGGTCTCCAATTCCAGCGCGCGCGCCGCGAGCAGCACGCCGCGCTGGCGGCGATAGGCCGGCTTGTCGATCAGGCCGGCGGACAGGTTCGAATCGAGAATCGCCAGCGCCCCGCTCCAGTCGCCGCGTGCGCAGCGGAAGCCGAGTACCGCATGGGAGGCCCAGGTCGAGGACGGCGACAGCTTGATCGCCTCCTCCGCGATCATCACGGCGCCGACGGCATCATCGGCGCGCTGCGCCTCGATGAACAGGCCGCGCAGGCCGAGCAGGCGCGTGTCCTCGCGTTCGGCCATGGCGCGGAAGACGCGCTGCGCCTCGTCGCGATTGCCTTCGAGCTGCGCCGATTGCGCATGCAGGAGCAGTGCGAGCGGATCATTCGGTGCATGCCGCCGCGCCGCCTCGGCGTGACGGCGGGCGAGCGCGGTGTCGCCGTGACCGATCGCGAGCAGGCCGTGGGTGATGGCGTGGCGCCCCCGCGCGTGACGCTTTTCGTGGCGGCGGCGCCGCATGCGCCCCGGCGTGCGCCAGATCGTCGTCACGATGCTCCAGACCAGCACGACGGCGGCGGCAAAGAGCCCAAGCAAGAACACGAATCGGGGAAGCGTCGTCGAGACGCGGAAACTGCCCGCAGTCAGGACGAGATCGCCCGGCTGGTCGGCAACCCAGGCCGCGCCGGCCGCCGCCAGCGCGATCAGGACGAGGAAGAAGACGATGCGAAGCATGGCGATCCCTATTACGCGCCGATTGTTGCGCGAAACTTATCGAGCAGATTTGGCGAGATCCGCCATGGCATCGTCGGCGAATTTGCGAGAGGCGGCGAGCGCAGCGTCGCGGGCCTCGGCCTTGTCGAGCCAGGCCTGCGCCGGCACGCGATCGGCCTCCGGCAGCGTCTTGAGCTCGCGCCGCGCTTCCACGAAATCGTTGCGGAGCGCCGCCGCCGTCACCCGCGCGACGATGGCGCCGCGATCGTTGCCGACGCCGTCGGTGCGCTCGATGCGAACGAGTTTCGACGCACCGGCCTGGAGGCGTTCGACGATGCCGGCATTCGCGGCGGGGGCCTCCGCTGGCGGCGACAATTTCGGCACGATGTTGAGCAGCTCGCGACTCAGCGCGACCGGGGTCGGGATGCCCGACGATGCAAACGCATCGAGGGGCTTCAGCATGTCAGGCTTGGCGGCGAGCGAACGCGCTGCGGCCAGCTGCGACTGGTAAGGGTCGCCATGACGAACGGCGACGTCGAGCAAGGCGGCCGCCACCACGAAGCGCAGCGGCTTGTCATCCATCGCCTTGTTATCGGCGATCTTCTCGCCCTGCTGCGCGAGCTCGGCCCGCTCCGTCTTGCTGGCGCGCTCGAGCTGCGCGATGCGATCGTTGAGAGCGGCAAGGCCCGGGACGGCCGCGGCAGGCGCCGACTTCGCATCGTTCAATGCGCTCGCGGTCTTGTCGAATTGCGCGCGCAGATTCGCGATGTCGCTGCGCAAGCCGGTTGCGGACTTCTCCAGCGCGTCGATCCGTGCCGCCATGGCGGGATCGGCGACGGGCTTGCCGGCCCTGGCTTCGACCGCGGTGACGCGGCCGCTCAGCGCATCGACCGTGGCGCTCGTGACCTCCGGCGCGGCGGGCGGCGCCTGCACGGCGGGCCAGCCCAGCATCCAGCCGACTGCGATCACGACCGCCGCGGCGACAGCGCCGGAGAACGGCGCGACGACCCAGGGCGAAATCGACGACGCAGGAGCCTGCGCTTCGATGCGCTCCGGCTCTGCGTCAACCTGGTCGGATTTGGCCTGCTCGGGCTCGGCGTGCTCCGGCGCAGGCGGGGCCTCGGGCTCGACCGCCGGCTCCTGCGGCTGGGTCGAAACTTCGGTGGCTTCGAGGTCGATGGTGGGCGGAGTGCGCTTGGCACGACCAGCGTCGGGCGCCAATCCTGCGTCTTCAGGCTTGTCGTCGGCCATCGTGACGGTTCCTTACACTTCCATACCGGGACTCAATTACGTCGGATTCGGCCCGACCTCTTACGCCAAACGGGTCCGCAAAGCACGCTCCAAGGTGGCAAATAAGGCATTTTCGTCCGGTGTCGCGGCAACCAGAACCTGCGACGCGCCGGCCTCGCGCAGCGCGTCCGCCACCGCCTCGGACAGGCAGCATTGCGGGATGGCCAGCGCCGAGATTTCGACGCCTTCGTCCCGCGCCGCATCCAGGAACGCGCGGGCGCTGCGCCGGGAGTAGTGCAGCACCGCCTCGACCCCGTGGGCGGCAAAGCCCTCGCAGACTTCGCGCGGCAGATGCTTGACCGGTGCCATGCGATAGGTCGTCTGCGTGATCACGGAGAAGCCCTCCGCACCAAGCTCGCCGCCGAGGTCGCGCGACAGATCCGCGCCCGCGAGATACAGCAGCGTGCTTTTCTTCTTCAGCACCTTGTCGCGTGCGCTCTGCACCACTCTGTCGCGCAAGGACGCGGCATCGCCGCCGGCAACGATCACCCGGGCGAAGCCGGCGTCGCGGGCAGCAGCGGCCGTATGCTCGCCGACCGCAAACAACGGCAGCTCCAGCAGGCCAAGATCCCGCAATTGCGGTGCGACGGCACGGATCGCGTTGGCCGACGTGACAATGACAGCGGCATAGGGGGCTTCACTTTCGTCACGGAGGGCGACCGGCTCGAACTTGAGAGCCGGCGCAAGCATCACCGTATGCCCCCGCGCGCGCAGATTTTCCGCCGTCGCCTCATTGTCGGGATGCGGCCGTGTGACAAGAATGGACATCGCTCGTGTTCCGAACCAATTGGCGGCGACGCATCACTGGGATGACTGCGCGTGACGATTGCGCAATCTGGCCCCGGAATGCTACCGGACGTACCAGAACTCCGCTTTCCGGATGAGCGCAAGGGCGCAAATTGGATAACAATTCGCCAATGCTGGTGCTGGGCATCGAAACAACCTGCGACGAGACCGCCGCGGCCGTGATCGAGCGCGCGGACGACGGCCGCGGCAAGATCCTGTCCAACATCGTGCGGTCGCAGGTCGAGGAACACGCCCGCTTCGGCGGCGTGGTGCCTGAGATTGCCGCCCGCGCCCATGTCGATCTGCTCGACGGCATCGTCGATCGCGCCATGCGCGAGGCCGGCATCGGCTTCGGCGACCTCGGCGGCGTTGCGGCCGCCGCCGGGCCGGGCCTGATCGGCGGCGTCATCGTCGGGCTCACCACCGCGAAGGCGATCGCGATGGTGCACGACACGCCGCTGGTCGCGGTCAACCATCTGGAGGCGCATGCGCTGACGCCGCGCCTCACCGACGGAATCGAGTTTCCCTATTGCCTGTTTCTCGCCTCCGGCGGCCATACCCAGATCGTCGCCGTCACCGGCGTCGGCCAGTATGTGCGGCTCGGCACCACCGTCGACGACGCGATCGGCGAGGCCTTCGACAAGGTCGCGAAGATGCTTGGCCTGCCATATCCCGGCGGACCGCAGGTCGAGCGTGCGGCGGCAAGCGGCGATGCCACGCGCTTTGCGTTTCCGCGGCCGATGCAGGGGCGTCCCGATGCCAATTTCTCGCTGTCGGGATTGAAGACGGCGGTTCGTACCGAGGCGAGCCGGCTGGCCGAGATCACGCCGCAGGACATCAGTGATCTCTGCGCGAGCTTCCAGGCCGCCGTGCTCGATTCGACCGCCGACCGGTTGAGCGTCGGCCTCAGGCTGTTCCGCGAAAGGTTCGGCGCGCCACGCGCCCTGGTCGCGGCCGGCGGCGTCGCCGCCAATCAGGCGATCCGCGGCGCCCTCGATGACGTCGCAAGGCAGGCTGGAACGCAATTGATCATGCCGCCGCCGGCGCTCTGCACCGACAATGGCGCGATGATCGCCTGGGCTGGCGCCGAGCGCCTTGCGCTCGGTATGACCGACACGATGGAGGCCCAGCCCCGCGCCCGCTGGCTGCTCGACGCCAACGCGACGGCGCCGGCAGGCTACGGCAAGACGCGGGCGGGATATTAGCAATGTCGGCGTTCCAATCCGTCGCGGTGATCGGCGCCGGCGCCTGGGGTACGGCGCTGACGACTGTCGCAGCGCGGGCCGGGCGCACGGTGACACTGTGGGCACGCAATGCCGACCATGCCGCGCGGATCGCCTCGACCCGCGACAATCCGCGGCTGCCCGGCGTGCGGATCGCTCCTGAGATCATCGTCACGAGCGATCTCGCCGCGGCGGCGCGCGCGGAGATGCTGCTGATCGCCACGCCAGCGCAGCATTTGCGCGGCGCGGTCAACATGCTGGCCTCGCATCTGACAGGCGAGGTGCCGATCGTCGCCTCCGCCAAGGGCATCGAGCACGGCACCCACAAATTCATGACCGACGTGATCGCGGAGGCCGCGCCGGGCGCGCAGCCGGCGATCCTGTCGGGCCCGAGCTTTGCCGACGACGTCGCCCGCGGCCTGCCGACCGCGGTGACGCTGGCGGCAAAGGACGAGGCGCTGGCCAGTCGTCTCGTGCAAGCGCTGGGCTCGCCGACATTCCGCCCCTATCACTCCACCGACATCCGCGGCGTCGAGATCGGTGGCGCCGCCAAGAACGTGCTGGCGATCGCAGTCGGCATCGCAGTCGGGCGCAAGCTCGGCGCTTCCGCCCAGGCTGCGCTGACGACCCGCGGCTTTGCCGAGCTGACGCGTCTCGGCCGAGCGCTCGGCGCGCGCAGCGAGACGCTCGCGGGCCTGTCGGGTCTCGGTGATCTCATTCTGACCTGCTCGAGCCCGCAATCACGCAACTTCGCGCTTGGCCTCGCACTCGGCCGCGGCGAGCAGCCGCCCGCCGGCAAGCTTGCCGAGGGCGAATTCACCGCGCCGGTGCTGATCGAACTCGCGGCTTCGCAAAACATCGAGATGCCGGTATCAGAAGCGGTCGCGTCGATCCTGAGCGGCCGGAGCACGATCGACGCCGCGATCTCGGGGCTGTTGACGCGCCCCTTCAAGGCAGAGGAATGAGCATGGCGTACTGGCTGGTGAAATCCGAACCATCGGTGTGGTCCTGGGACCAGCAGGTGGCGAAGGGCGCCAAGGGCGAGGCCTGGACCGGCGTGCGCAATTACACCGCGCGCCAGAACCTCGTCGCCATGAAGAAAGGCGACAAGGCGTTCTACTATCATTCCAACGAGGGCAAGGAGATCGTCGGCATCGCCGAGATCATCAAGGAAGCCTATCCCGATCCGACCGACAAGACGGGAAAATTCGTCTGCGTCGACATCAAGGCCGACAAGCCCTTGAAGACGCCGGTGACGATGGCCGCGATCAAGGCCGAACCGAAGCTGAAAGACATGGCGCTGGTGAAATATTCGCGCCTCTCGGTGCAGCCGGTGACGGCGGAGGAATGGAAGCTGGTGTGCAAGATGGGCGGGGTCTAGTCGCAGGTGCTGTAGCCCGCCAAGCGACATCCGGGATGGTCCGGTCCCGCATGGCGCTATGCTCATGCGGGCTACGATAGCAGAGCCTGCGTCGCCGGCAGCGCAAACACCTCGCAGGGCGCAGCAATGCCGCGCAGCTCGCGCATCCCAAGCGAAATCAACGGTATCTCCGTCTCGGCGGCGAGCGCACCCGACACCAACACGGTCCGTCCCAACGGCTTGCACAATCCCTCGAGGCGGCTGGCGAGATTGACGGCGGGACCGATCGCCGTGAAATCCAGCCGGTTGGCCGCACCGATATTGCCCCAGAGCATCTCACCCAGATGAAGCGCGGCACCGAATGCCAGCGGCGGTAACCCTTGAGCGCCGCGCTCCTTGTTGAGATAGACCATCCCGGCTTCGGCGGCGCTCGCGGCGCGGAGTGCGGCTTCGCAGGCGTGGCGCGGGGTCGCCTCGACCACTGGAAAGATCGCGAGCACGCCGTCGCCGATGAATTTCAGCACCTCGCCGCCGAAGGCGTGAACGGCGCCTGCGATGCGGTCGAACCAGGCGTCGAGCGCAGCGATGACCTCTCCAGGCGGTGAGGTGTCCGACAGGGTCGTGAAATTGCGCAAATCCGCATAGAGCAGCGCGGCCTGAATGGTCTCGCCGAGATCGCGCCGCAGCGGTGCCGCCAGCACCCGCTCTGCGCTGCGCTTGCCGAGATAGGCATCCAGCGTTGCCCGCAACGTGGCGCGCGCAGCGAGTACGGCGAGGGGCGTCGCGGCAAAACGCGCGGCTTCGCGCAGTTGCCCGATTTCGTCTGCGGTGAACGGACGCGGCGCGATCCAGCCAAGCAACGGCCCGTCTTGTCGCCCGACGACGTCTTCGTGCACCTCGCCGCGCGCGATATCGTGCAACCAGCGGCGACCGGCATCATTGGGCGGATCGGGTGCCAGGCCGCCAGGCGCGAAGCCGAGCGCTTCGATCACCTGACCACTGTCGGCGCGCCACAACCAGGTCCGCTTCGCGATCAGCGGATGCGGCACCTCCAGCGTCAGGGCGCCCGCCGCGAGCGGCACGCCGTCGGCGACCAGATGTGCGCCGAGTTCCGCGAGCAGGCGATCCGCTCCGGCACTGTCCGAGGCGGCATCGACAAGCCAGGCAAGGGTCGGGGACAGCTGCATGGTTCGATCATGACGAAGGCGAGCCGGGTTTGTCACGGGCAATCCTTGACGAGCCGCTTCGGCGCCGCCATGTGCAACTGTCAGCAAAGGGATATTCCCCGATGACCGAACCGTTCGTAGTGCGACGCGAGACCCAGATCGCCGCCCCGCGCGCCACCGTTTTCGCTTACCTGACCGATCCCGAGAAGATCCTGGGCTGGATGGGCTCGGACGCGACCACGGAGCCGCATCCCGGCGGGCTCTATCTGCTCAAGGGCATCGGCCCGCGCGGCGGCGTCGCCCGTGGTGCCTTTCGTGAGGTCGTGCCGGTGCATCGCCTTGCCTACACGTTCGGATGGGAAGGCGGCCAGGAAGTGCCCCCCGGCTCGAGCCTCATCGAGATCGACCTGATCGAGCGCGATGGCGGCACGTTGCTGCGCATGACCCATAGCGGGCTGCCGACCGCGGAGCAGGCGGCCGCACATGCAACGGGATGGGCGCATTATATGGAACGGCTCACGACCGCAGCCGCCGGCGGTGATCCCGGTCCCGACCGGGGCGTTTCCAACAAGGCGTAGCAGCGGGAAGGTCAGACCGCGGCGGTCGCCACCACCTGCGCCAGAAGCTGCTCGCGCCGCGCCTGCGAGCGCTGGCCCTTCATGGTCGCGGCGAAGCGCTCCAGGATGCCGTCCTCGAACGCCGTGACGATGGTGTCGTGGACGTAGCTCTTGCGGCAGATCGCCGGCGTGTTGGAGAGTTTGTCGGCGGCGGCACGGATCGCGTCCAGCACCTGCTTCTTGCGGCCGCGCTGGCTGGTCGCCGGCGTGATCCGCGACAAGGATTCAACGACCACGGCAGACGCCATCAGCGTACGGAAATCCTTCAGCGAGATCTTGATGCCGGCAATCTCGCGCAGGAAAGCGTTCACCTGCGTGGTGCTGACCGCACGCACGATGCCGTAGGCATCGCGGTACTGGAACATGCGCTTGCCCGGGACGCCCTGCAAAATGCCGATGGCGCGCACCAGCTTGGCCGCGTCGCACTCCTTGCGCACGGCCTTGCCGCCCTTCGCCTTGAAGGTCAGCACGAAGCAATCGTCTTCCAGCGTCACGTTCGACTTCAGCAGCGTGGTCGCGCCGCGGGTGCCGTTGAGGCGGGCATAGGATTCGTTGCCGGGGCGGATCGCGGTGCGGGCAATCAGCTCGATGACGGCCGAAAGCGCGAAGTCACGCGTCGGCTCGTCGCCTGACAGGAACGCCGAGACCTTGCGCCGGATTTTTGGCAGCGCGCCGACGAGCTTTTCCAGGCGATGTGCCTTGCGATGCTCGCGGACCTTCTCCCAATCGGCATGATAGCGATATTGCAGCCGGCCCGCGGCATCGCGGCCCACGGCCTGCAGATGCGAGCTCGGATCGGCGGAGTAGCGCACCTCGCGATAGGCCGGCGGCACCGCCATGGCGTGCAGCCGGCGGATGGTGCGGGCGTCGCGGATATGGGCGCCGTTGGGTCGGACGAAGGAATAGCCCTTGCCGCGCTTGATGCGGCGGATGGTCAGCTCGTTCTGGTCGCCCAGCCGGAGACCGAGCTCCTTGGCGAGCGCCTCGACGGTCGCCGCGGGGGCCTTATCGAAGACCTTTTTCGGGCTGGGACGCCGGAAAGGGGCCGGTTTCGGCCATTGTCCTAGGGTCTTGGCGAGCGCAATGGCCGCAGGATCGGCTGAAGCGGGCCGTATCGTCCCGATATTCTGCTGATCCATCATAGCCTTATGCCTTAGCCCTGTCTGTTACTTTTCAATGCCGCTGTTCTGATTTTTGTTCCGAATGGGTCTCGTTGGACCCGGGTTGGCCATTTAGGGTGTTCCGAACGCTATTGCGAGTCCCGAATCAGTGAGAGACGGTTACTGAATACCTCCCTTGGTGCATGAGGGCTCTGCACAGGCCCGATCCGCGGAGCTGAGGAAAGACCCCGAAGCCGCGCCCGTGGCCTGTTTCAGATCTGCGACAATCACAACGGGTGACCTTGATCTTCCGCATGGTCGGTGGCCCGCCGAAGGTCCAGCTTGTGCTCCTTGTCGGGTCCGGTTAGCCCGACGCATAATCAGTCAATGATCAAGTCGGCTCGCCGGTCGCCAGCATTCGGCCTGCCGCAGGTGGAGGGAAAGCATGTCCGAGAAGATCTACGACGTCCCTGCGGAGTGGGCCAAGCGCGCCTGGGTCGACCAGGCGAAGTACAAGGAGATGTACGCTCGCTCGATCTCGGACCCGAACGGTTTCTGGGCGGAGCAGGCCAAGCGCATCGACTGGATGCACGCGCCGACGAAAATCGAGAACGTCTCCTTTGCGCCCGGCAACATCTCGATCAAATGGTTCGAGGACGGCATCCTCAACGTCGCCTACAACTGCATCGACCGGCATCTCGCAAAGCGCGCCAACCAGACCGCGATCATCTGGGAAGGCGACGATCCCTCGCAATCCAAGCACATCACTTATCAGGAGCTGCACGACGAGGTCTGCCGGATGGCCAACATCCTGCGCACCCGCAACGTCAAGAAGGGCGATCGCGTCACGATCTACCTGCCGATGATCCCCGAAGCGGCCTACGCGATGCTGGCCTGCGCGCGGATCGGCGCGATCCACTCGGTGGTGTTCGCGGGCTTCTCGCCGGACAGCCTCGCGCAGCGCATCAATGACTGCCAGTCCAAGGTCATCATTACCGCGGACGAAGGCCTGCGCGGCGGCAAGAAGGTGCCGCTGAAGGCCAATGTCGACGCAGCACTCGCCAAGGCCGACGGCGTCGACTGGGTCGTCGTGGTCAAGCGCACCGGCGGCAAGGTCGACATGAACCCGACACGCGACCTCTGGTATCACGAGGCCGCGGCGATGGTGACGACGGAATGCCCGGTCGAGCACATGCACGCCGAAGACCCGCTGTTCATCCTCTACACGTCAGGCTCGACAGGTCAGCCCAAGGGCGTGCTGCATACCTCCGGCGGCTATCTCGTGTTCGCCTCGATGACGCACCAATACGTGTTCGACTATCACGACGGCGACATCTACTGGTGCACCGCCGACGTTGGCTGGGTCACGGGCCACAGCTACATCCTCTACGGGCCGCTGGCGAACGGCGCGACGACGCTGATGTTCGAGGGCGTGCCGAATTACCCGGATAATTCGCGTTTCTGGAGCGTCATCGACAAGCACAAGGTCAACATCTTCTACACCGCGCCGACCGCGATCCGCGCACTGATGCAGGGTGGCGACGCGCCGGTGAAGAAGACCTCGCGCGCCTCGCTCCGCCTGCTCGGCTCGGTCGGCGAGCCCATCAATCCGGAGGCGTGGGAGTGGTATCACCGCGTCGTCGGCGACGACCGCTGCCCGATCGTCGACACCTGGTGGCAGACCGAGACCGGCGGCATCCTGATCACGCCGCTGCCGGGCGCGACCAAGTTGAAGCCCGGCTCGGCGACGCAGCCGTTCTTCGGCGTGGTGCCCGAAATCGTCGATGCCGACGGCAAGGTACTCGAAGGCGAGACCACGGGAAATCTTTGCCTCACGCGCTCATGGCCGGGACAGATGCGCACGGTCTATGGCGATCACGCCCGCTTCGAGCAGACTTATTTCTCGACCTACAAGGGCAAGTACTTCACGGGCGACGGCTGCCGGCGCGACGCCGACGGCTATTACTGGATCACCGGTCGCGTCGACGACGTCATCAACGTGTCCGGCCATCGCATGGGCACCGCGGAAGTCGAGAGCGCGCTGGTCGCACATGAGAAGGTGTCGGAAGCCGCTGTCGTCGGCTTCCCGCACGACATCAAGGGTCAGGGCATCTACGCCTATGTCACCCTGATGGCCGGCGTGCAGCCGACCGAGGATCTGCGGAAGGAACTCGTCACCTGGGTGCGCAAGGAGATCGGTCCGATCGCCTCGCCCGACCAGATCCAGTTCGCACCCGGCCTGCCCAAGACCCGCTCCGGCAAGATCATGCGCCGCATCCTGCGCAAGATCGCCGAAGACGAGCCGGGCAGCCTTGGCGACACCTCGACCCTGGCCGATCCCGCCGTGGTCGACGATCTCGTCAATAACCGGCAGAACCGGAAGCCGGCGTAAGGCGAATTCTCGTGCCCCGGACGCAGCGCAGCGCCCCCGGCGATGCGAAGCATCGTCCGGTGCGGTGCGCTGCAGAGCCGGGGCCCATCGAGCCGCGCAACGAAGGAACTGGGTCCCGGCTCTGCGTCGCGACGCTACGCGCCGCGCCTTGTCCGGGACACGAGACTGCCTTTTGCACCGAGGCCCCGAAACAACAGCCGTTCACACCCTCACGCTCTTGTCAGGGCGCGCGGCGGCGCGGCCGCATCTTTCCCGTCGAGTGTTGTTTTCAGGTCATTTACTTTGTTTCGAACATTTCCTTTGTTCCCCCTGCTGGCTGGCCCCTGACGGCCGCGCGTGGAAACCATCCGGTTAACGGGCGCGGTTAAGATTGTCGGGACGAGCGGGCAATTGCCGGTTTTGCGTAGATTTGAAAGACCCGTTCGGGGGAAGGGGGAGAATCGATGTCGATGAGGGTTGCGGTGGCGCTGGCTGCCACCATCGGGGCGGGGGTCTTGATGTCGACGGCGGCAGAGGCGCGGCCGGAGATGGTGGGAACGCATTTGGCCGACTATTCGCCGGGCACCATTGTCGTCAAAACGAGCGAGCGGCGGCTCTATCTCATCCTCGATAACGGCCACGCCGTGCGCTATCCGGTCGGCGTCGGCAAGTCCGGCAAGCAGTGGGCCGGCACCACGCGCATCGACGGAAAGTATCGCAACCCGGCCTGGGCACCGCCGGCCGAGGTCAAGCGTGACAAGCCGAGCATTCCCGACATGATCCCGGGCGGCTCGCCGCGCAACCCGATGGGCGTTGCGGCGATGACGCTGGCCGGCGGCGAATACGCCATCCACGGCACCAACGTGCCGGGCTCGATCGGCGGCTTCGTCTCCTATGGCTGCATCCGCATGCTCAACGACGACATCACCGACCTCTACAGCCGCGTCTCCGTCGGCACGACGGTGGTCGTGACGCGCTGATCGCCGCGACCAGACCAGACGGCAAAGGGCCGCGTCCTTGGATGCGGCTTTTTTGTTACCAGAAGCGCCAGCGGCGTGCGCACCAGCCGTCGCGATGGCCGCCACCGTAGCTCCGTGCAAAACCGCCGGAGAGCAACGCCGCCGAAACGTTCGCGGTCCGCCGCGTCGCGACATCGGCGAGAACGCGACCGTATTTGTCTGGGCCGAGATTGGTGATGGTCACGCCCCCCTGGCCGAGCAGATCGCGCAAGGCGCGGGCCGCGGCTTCCGCCTTGTCCAGTTCCTCCTGGCATGACGCCTTCAGTTCGGGCGCATCGATGCCGCGCAGGCGAATCCGCGCGACGAGATCGCGTCCGTCGCGTTGATGTACGCGCGCCAGGAAAGTGTCGCCATCGATGGTGCGGATGACATCGATCGGCAGGCGATCGTCGGGATTGGCTGAGTGCTGGAGGATGATCTCGGCGTCCTGCGCGCGCTCGTCTCCCAGATGCGGAACCGGCCTGTTCGTGCCGTGCCGGAATGTGAGCACGACCGACACGACAAGCCCGATCACGAACATCCACGGCACCAGTCCGGCAAAGCGACGGCCGAATGGCGAGCCGCCGAACCGCGGCCGATAAGCATTGGGGCGATCCTGGAAACGCATCAACCGATGCTAGGGCTGAGTCGGGGATGACGGCAAGGCACGGTCGGACGCACGGCCTGCTGCCAACGCGCGCCTCGTCTGGATCGTGATCGGTCGTAAATTCCACCTATGCAGAGAACGCTATCCCAAGCGCGGCGGATAAGGCAGCCGCAACGCTCCCGTTGTCGATTAACTCACCCGCTCAACGCGCGCTGCATCTCCGATCGAGTTGGTTTTACGCCAAGCTGCATCGAGCTTTACCACGAGCCGATCGCCAGCTTCGAGGGTGACGGCCGTGGCCAGAGTGCTCATATGCTCTGCCGTCCATAGCAGATGGCTGTCGGACCAGAGTTCTTGTGTCCAAAGGATGGCATTGCATAAGCCCGGGGCGACAAGGTCCAGGCTCAACTCGCCTGGATAAGGTGCCGTTTGCGTCTCAGCAGCGTAGTTGATGTCGGCAACCTGGCTTTCACTGCTCAGTTTGCGGAACGCGCCGCGCAGATAACGATAACCTCCACTTCCCCACGATGGAGACCATTCGTAGTCAGCGCTGATGCGCGGGCGCGCCATCGTGTGTTGTAACTCCATGCGTGCCGTCTCGAACAGCGTCGTCAAGCTAAGCTGATACCGCTTCTCCATATCGGAAATGGTGCGGCGCAGATCATCTAGTTCGGTACCGGCGTCGACACCGGGCCATTCACAAGCAACACCGGAATAGCGAACCCGGTCCGGTATGATGATGCAATTCGGCCCACCGAATTGCTCGCGCAAAGCGTAAACGAGCGTCGAGCGAGCCTCGTCGACAACGAGATGATTCGTATAGACGAAGGCGATAATGGCATCGAAGCCACCATTGAGCGTGTCGCGCGACTGGGTTGTGAGATCGCCTTCGACGAAGCGGATCTTGTTTGAAAGACCATTCTCCTCGGCTAGGGCGCGCGCGAGCTCCACGTTCTCGCGATCGATCGCAACGACCTCAGAAGCGCCCGCCTTCGCAGCGAGGAACGACATGAGCCCGGTACCGCAGCCGGCGTCGAGCACGCGCATTCCGGGTCGGATGAGCCGTTCGATGGCGCGTGCAACGGCCATGGTGCGATCGACTCGTGCGAGCAGTCTGACATGCGTAATACTGGAGAACAGTGGGTTGTGAAAGGAATGGGCAGGTTTCGTGGCTGTCGACATCGGCGGAAGTCCGGGTGCTATGGTTGATTTCACTTTCCGTTCGGGTGTTGGCATCGTCTCGGAGACCGACGCTAAGCCGAAATTCTCATAACGTTGCCGGCGGTAAGATCCGTACCGGCGATTCAAGTCATAAGTTCCAATCGTGTGAGCAGCTCGGGGGCGCGGCGTATGGAACTGGTCGTCCGGCTCCGCTCAAGATTCTTTCACCTGTTCACAGGCTATTGCTATCTTAAGATGTGTCAACGACATTCGATGCCCATACCCGCCTAAGTAGATTCATCCCGCCGTCGGAATGGCCCCCGGCGCGGAGCGGAACTTAGCAAGCTACGGATTCGGATCAGGGAATTGCGACAGATGGCTCGCGTTTAGGCGCCAAATCCGCTCCACTAGCGTGGCGGATCAGAAGTTCGCAAAACCGGTGCTGCGAAAATGGGAGCGACCACCATCTCGGACGCCATCTCCGTTGGCTTGCCGCGCAGCCGGATGTCGCGGCCGCGACCACCCTTGCTGGAGGCGAATGCGCGATTCACGTCACCAACCGGTCCGGATCAATCGGCGGCTTCGTATTCTATGACTGCATTCGCACGCTGAACGAAGACGTTTCCGATCTCTGCAGCCACGTTTCGCTCGCCACCACAAATGGTCGTGGGCCGCTGACGGAATTGATGCCGCGCGGCTTGCTGTTTGCGGCGCATCCACGCACTGAACGACGCGATCATCGCCGTCACCAGCCTCGTTTCGGGTGATCACGATCGGCTGAAGCAGCGCGACCCCGTAATTCTACTACCAGATGTAACAATCTTCCGTGCCTACTTTGCATAAAGCTGCAATTCGTTTACGCGAATTTCAATTTTTGGTTGCCAACTGGCACGGGTATCTGCTGCGACGGGGTTCACGATGGCATCCTTCAAATTTCGTATCGGTACAAAGCTGGGCATCGTCTCAGCGATCAGCATCCTGCTGGTCGGTGGCATGCTGGTCAATCAGGCGCTGGGCAATCGGTCGATTGTCGCATCCAACGGCTTGTTGATTCTCAACTATCTCAACAAGGGCAATGCGCAGTCGGCGCAGACAGCGATAGCGCGGGCGCAGACAACCGCTCTTGAGATCGCGTCCGCGCAGTCAGTCGCAAGAATCGATGAGCTCCTTCAGGTTCTCCGCGCCAACGTGACCAAAGCCGACACGGAGATTGATGCCGCGCGCGATCGGGCCAAGCAACAGTTTACAAAGGATGCCTATCAGGCGGCCCGGCAAGCAGTGGATGCCTATCTGACCAGCGCCATCGAGCTTGCGGAGGCGCAAAAGCGCGTCATTGGCGCCAATGGAGGGGCCGAGGCGGAAGCGGCGAAGGCCCGCGTTCTTAACGAGCGTACATTCCCGGCGGCTGCGCAAGTCAACGCTGCCATCGACAAAGGGGTGGACATCGCCAACGAATACTCGGCCAAGCGTAAGAGCCAGGTGCTGGAGGAATTGGATTCTACCGCCAATTTCGCGCTCATAATCGGCGTGGCCGTCATATTGGCGCTGATCGGTTCCGCAGTCTTCGCGGTATTGAACATCGCCCGACCGATCCGGCATATCGGCGGTGTGCTGCTGCAGCTCGCCGACGGCAACAAGACCATCGAGATTCCCTTCACGACCCGTGGCGACGAAATCGGTGACAACGCCCGTGCGGCCCGTACCTTCAAGGACAATCTGATCCGCATCGAGCAGATGGAAGCCGAGCAGAAGGATCTGGAGGCCGCAGCCGCCGCCCGGCGCAAGGATGAGATGATGAAACTCGCCGGTTCGTTCGAAGCCGCGGTCGGCAGCATCATCAACTCGGTATCGTCAGCCTCCAAGCAACTCGAATCCGCCGCCGGCACGCTCTCGGGGACGGCAGAGGAGACGCAGCAACTCTCCGGGATGGTGGCCGCAGCTTCCGAAGAGGCCTCCACCAATGTCGGCGCTGTGGCTTCCGCCGCAGAAGAGATGAGCACGTCGGTGGTCGAGATCGGCCGGCAGGTGCACGATTCCAGCCGCATCGCCGGCGAAGCGGTGAGGCAGGCCGAGCGCACCGACGCGCAGATCAACGAATTGCTCAAGGCTGCGGGCCGGATCGGTGACGTCGTCAAGTTGATCACCGCGATTGCGGAGCAGACCAACCTGCTGGCGCTGAACGCCACGATCGAGGCGGCTCGCGCCGGCGAGTCCGGCCGCGGCTTCGCCGTGGTCGCCAGCGAGGTCAAGGCCCTCGCGGCACAAACCGCGAAGGCCACGGAGGAAATCGGCGCGCAGATCGCCGGCATGCAGAGCGCGACGCAAGACTCCGTTGGCGCGATCAAGGAGATCAGCGCCACCATCGCCAGGATCTCGGACATCTCGACGACCATCGCTGCAACCATTGAAGAGCAGGGTGCTGCGACGGCCGAGATCGCGCGCAATGTCAACGAGGCAGCGAAGGGAACCGTCGAAGTTGCGGACAAGATCGCTCAGGTCAGCCAGGGCGCCAGCGCCACCGGCGCTGCGTCCGGACAGGTGCTGTCATCGGCGCGCTCGCTCTCCAGCGAGAGCGGGCTTCTGAAAGCCGAGGTCGAGAAGTTCCTCGAGACGGTGCGCGCTGCCTGATTTGATTTACGGCGAAGCGGCGAGCATCGCGTCGATGCTCGCCCGTCGCAACCCCGGTAAATCACGGGTTTGACGACAATCAGAAAACAACTATAGGTAGGCGAGCCCCGAAAAGCGCGATCATCGTCGCCAGCGGTATCTGTTCCAGGGAGCCCCAGCATGAACAACAACCAGGTCTTCGCCGATTCCCTGCAACGAATGGCCGATCTGATACGCCAGCAGCACAGCTCGCTCGACGTCATGCCGCTCTCGCCAGTTGGCGAATTCCAAACCAGAACAGTCAGTCTCGAGACTTTGATGCGGGAAGTCACCGAGTGCCTTTCCGCAAGCTTTCGGCAGCGGCCGGCGCACGATTTTCCGATGCTGCATTTCGCATGGGGAAAATGCCGAGTCGGGTCGACGGCGCTGACCAACCTGTTTGGCACGATGGGAATGCCCTCATACTACCAGCCGGTGAAGGCCATCCTGCGCGATGCAATGGTGGGCAACTCATCGAGACCTTGGATCGTGCCATCAGCAAGCAATAGCCCGAATATCTTCAGCAAGGAGACGATGGGCCCCTATGTGCTCGCGGAATGTCTGTTCAATCCCCTACAGATATTGATTGATGCGGGCTATCCGCGACACCGGCTCCATTGCATCATGCTCGATCGCGAACCGGCGAGTTCACTGGCGTCGTGGATCGAAAAATGGTCGGACCGCGTTTCTGAAAAAACGCTGGTCCACAATTACGTTGCCGCCGCGCTCAACGCCGCGCGGGTGGAGACTTATGCCAAGCGACACGGCATTCCGGTCACCCGTTACGTGTATGAAGTGAGCAAGGAGCCCGTATCGTCGGTGCGCATCCTCTTCGACCGGCTCGGTCTTTCGAACAGCTTTGCCGAAAAGGCGGTGACGTGCTGGCGGGAGAAAGGACCGGACCAAGCGGATAACGCACGAGTTATATGGCCCAGTGAGGCGATCATCTACGACGTCCCCAATCTGCATACCTCCGATACAGCCTACCGCTACCAACGCCGCGCGACGTCCTCGCTGAGCCTGACGGTGCTGGACGCTCTTGAGTATTGCGGCGTCAATGACGTCTATCGCGCTTCGGTTGCAGGCTGCGTTGGCGATCTCTCGCTCGATACCGATACCGCCACGCACCTGTTCGGCGACTGCATGGGCACCGCCGCATGACCGGACAGATCGTCATGGAGGCCCCGCCGGCGCACGACGCGCCGGACGAGGCCCCGGCGCACCGCAGCGCCACCAGCCATCTCCGGCGCCTGGAAGCGGAGAGCATCCACATCCTGCGCGAAACCGCGGCCGAGTTTCGCAAGCCGGTGATGCTCTATTCGATCGGCAAGGACTCCTCGGTGCTGCTGCATCTGGCGATGAAGGCATTTCATCCCGGCAAGCCGCCGTTCCCCCTGCTGCACGTCGACACGACCTGGAAATTTCGCGAGATGATCGCATTTCGCGACCGCCGCGCGCACGAGCTCGGCCTCGACCTGATCGTCCATACCAACGATGACGGATTGCGCCAGGGCATCGATCCCTTCACCCACGGCTCGGCCCGCTACACCGACGTCATGAAGACGCAAGCCTTGCGGCAGGCGCTCGACCTTCACGGCTTCGACGCCGCGATCGGAGGCGCGCGGCGCGACGAGGAGAAATCGCGCGCCAAGGAGCGCGTGTTCTCACACCGGAGTGCGGCGCATCGCTGGGATCCGAAGAACCAGCGGCCGGAGCTGTGGAGCCTGTACAATACGATGCTCGCACCCGGCGAGAGCATGCGGGTGTTTCCGCTGTCGAACTGGACCGAGCTCGACATCTGGGACTACATCCTCGCCGAGAACATCCCGATCGTGCCGCTCTATCTGGCGGCAAAGCGCCCGGTGGTCGAGCGCGACGGCGCGCTGATCATGGTGGACGACGAACGGATGCCGCTGCGCCCGGAAGAAGAACCGCACCTGCGCTCCGTCAGGTTCCGCACCCTCGGCTGCTATCCGCTCACCGGCGCAACGACGTCGAACGCGGCGACGCTACCGGAGATCGTGCGGGAGATGATGGCCTCGCGCACCTCCGAGCGGCAGGGACGCATGATCGATCGGGACAGCCCCGCATCGATGGAGCGCAAGAAGGCGGAAGGCTATTTCTGATGTCCTATCACGAGGCCCCCACGATCGCCGCGTCCGATGCGCCGCGGCTGGATCGGGATGATCGTCCGACGCTGCGTTTCGTCACCTGTGGCAGCGTCGACGACGGCAAGAGCACGCTGGTCGGCCGCCTGCTGTACGATTCCAAGACGCTGCTCGACGATCAGCTCGACGCGCTCGCGTCCGAGAGCAAGATCGCCGGCACCACCGGCGGCGATCTCGATTTCGCGCTGCTGGTCGACGGCTTGCAGGCGGAGCGCGAGCAGGGCATCACGATCGACGTCGCCTACCGCTTCTTTGCCACCAGGCTGCGCCGCTTCATCGTCGCCGACACGCCGGGACACGCGCAATATACCCGCAACATGGCGACCGGTGCCTCCAACGCCGAGCTCGCCGTGGTGCTGGTCGATGCCCGCAAGGGTGTCATCACGCAGACCCGGCGCCACAGCCACATCCTGTCGCTGCTCGGCATCCGCCATGTCGTGCTCGCCGTGAACAAGATGGATCTGATCGGATTCGACGGGGATCGCTTCGCGGCCATCACGGCCGAATACCTCACCATGGCCGGACAGCTCGGAATCTCGCAGGTCCAGTGCATCCCGGTCGTGGCGCCCGACGGCGACAACATCGTCGCTCCGAGCGCGCGGATGCCCTGGTACACCGGACCAACCGTCACCGCCTATCTGGAGTCGGTCGACGTGTCCGGCGACGTCTCGCAGCGGCCGTTCCGGCTGCCCGTGCAATGGGTCAACCGGCCGAACGCGGAGTTTCGCGGCTTCTGCGGCCGGATCGCCAGCGGAACGATTGCGACCGGCGAGACCATCGCCGTGCAGCCCTCGGGCCGTCAGACGCGCGTCGCACGCATTCTCTCGCCCGACGGCGAGCGCGATCACGCTGCGGCCGGCGAATCGGTCACGCTCACATTGGCCGACGAGATCGACGTCAGCCGTGGCGACGTGCTGACGGCAGGAGCCGCACCGCAGGTCTCGGATCAGCTGGCGGCGCATCTGGTCTGGTTCGACGACGAGGCCATGGTTGCCGGCCGGCGCTATATGCTCAAATGCGGCACGGCCTCGACCGGCGCGGTCATCACGACACTCAAGCACCGCATCGCCATCGACACCATGGCGCAGGAAAGCGCCGCGACGCTCGATGCCAACCAGATCGGCTACGCCCATCTGAGCCTCGACCGGGCGCTGGTGTTCGAGGCCTATCGCGACAGTCGCGACATGGGCAGCTTCATTCTCATAGATCCGATCAGCCACCGCACCGCCGCGGCGGGGATGATCGATGTTTCGCTCCGCCGCGCCACCAACATTCATTGGCAGCGGTTGGCCGTCGACAAGTCCGTGCGGGCGCGGCTGAAGCAGCAGCGGCCCTGCGTGCTCTGGTTCACGGGGCTGAGCGGCGCCGGAAAATCCACGATCGCCGATCTCGTCGACCGCAGGCTTGCCGAGCTCGGACGCCACGCAGCGTTGCTCGATGGCGACAATCTTCGCCACGGCATCAGCCGGGACCTCGGCTTCTCCAACGCGGACAGGGCGGAGAACGTCCGTCGCGCCGCGGAGATCGCCGCATTGTTCGTCGACGCCGGCATGATCGCGCTGGTCGCGCTGATCTCGCCGTACCGCAACGAGCGCGAGCAGGCACGCCAACGGGTCGAGACGGGCGAGTTCATCGAGATCCACGTCGCGACCCCGCTCGCCGAATGCGAGCGCCGCGATCCCAAGGGGCTCTACCGGAAGGCACGAGCGGGCGAATTGCCGGCGTTCACCGGCATCGACGATCCCTATGAGAGACCGCAAGCTCCGGAGATCACCATCGACACCTCGGAGCTGTCGACCGACGCAGCCTGCGAACGCATCATCGGTTACCTCCGCGACAATCACTATCTGTAGCGTCCGGAGGCGGACACGATCCGCCGGATCGGCGATGACTCAGAAGTCGGAGGCGATGCCCTTGCGCTCCCAGTCGCCGTAGCGGGTGGGCTCGGGGCCCTTCGGGCCCTGCAGCTCCTTCGCCCTGGCCTCGCTCCCGGCCTCCGCGGCTGCGGCCTGCCGGCGCGCCTCGGCTTCGGCCAGCGCGCGCTGGGCTGCCGGCGAGAGGGGCTTGCGATCGGGAACGGGAGGCTGGTCACTCATGGCCCGGTGTTCTAGCGCAGGACGGCTTGCGGCGCGACGTCCAATAACGCATTCCTGAAATCGGGCCCGAAGGGCTGAAAAAGCCGGAAGCTATTCTTACATTTGGCATATTCGCGTGCCAGAGATTGCTTTCTCAAGGCATGCGCCCATTGCGGCGGAACTGCCGCTCGCTCAGAACCTTGCTTTTGCATGCCATCTCAACGTTTCGCCCCTCCATCCGAAGTGCCAGGCCTTGCGGCACGACGGATTGCCGCCGACATCGTCGACGGCGTGCTGCACAAGCACCGCACGCTCGACGATCAGCTCGACGGCGGCGGCGCCCATCCCGGACTGAAGACGCTGGCAGACCGCGACCGCGCGCTGATGCGGCGCCTGGTTGCCACCGTGCTGCGCCGGCTCGGCACGCTCGGCCATGTGCTGTCCCGCCTGCTGGACAAGGGCATCCCCTCCGAGGCACCGCGCGCGCAGAGCGCGCTCCTGATCGGCGCCGCGCAGATCCTCTGGATGGACGTGCCGGATCATGCGGCCGTCGATCTCTCCGTCCGCCTCGTGCAATCCGACCGGCGCGCCGCGCGCTACGCCGGCCTCGTCAACGCCGTGCTGCGCCGCTGCGCGCGCGAGGGCAAGGCGCTGGTCGAGGAGGTCGCCACGCAATCGCTGGACCTGCCGCCATGGCTGCTCGCGCGCTGGAGCGCGCATTATGGCGAGGCGACCGCACGCGACATGGCGCTGGCGCTCGGCCACGAGCCCTCGCTCGATCTCACCGTGAAGTCGGATGCCGCACAATGGGCGAGCCGCCTGCATGGCGAGACGTTGCCGACCGGGACGGTGCGGATGCTGCTGCACGGCTCGGTGACCATGCTGCCCGGTTTCGCCGAGGGACAATGGTGGGTGCAGGACGCCGCCGCCGCGCTGCCGGCCCGGCTGTTCGGCGACGTCAAGGGCAAGTCCATCGCCGATCTCTGCGCGGCCCCCGGCGGCAAGACCGCGCAACTGGCACACGCCGGCGCGCATGTCACGGCGATCGACCGCTCGCCCGCCCGGGTGGCGCGCTTACGCGAAAATCTGGCGCGGCTGTCGCTGCAGGCCGAGACCGTCGTCGCTGACGCCGTGGAATGGGCCGGTCCCGCCGAGGGCTTTGACGGTGTTTTGATCGACGCGCCCTGCACCTCGACCGGTACGATCCGCCGTCATCCCGATGTGGCCTGGCTGCGGCAGGAGTCGGACATCACCGCCCTGTCCGCGCTCCAGCAACGGCTGCTGCGCAAATCCGTGTCGCTGCTCAAGCCTGGCGGCACGCTGATCTATTGCACCTGCTCGCTGGAACCCGAAGAAGGCGAGCAGGCCGTGGCGACGCTGCTGGCCGCCGAGCCCGCGCTTCGCCGCGTCCCGATCATGGCCTCGGAGGTCGCGGGTCTCGACGAAATCATCACCGCCGACGGTGATCTGCGCACCCTGCCCTGCCATCTGCCGCACGCCGATCCCAAGCTCGGCGGGCTCGACGGATTCTTCGCAAGCCGGCTCGTTAAATCCTGATTTTGCACCGGTTTTTGCAACTCCCACACTGATTCGTCCCGTTCAGGGTGGTGTCAGGCGATCGATTTTGGGATTAATAAGGATTCGTCGGAATCCTCTCCCCCTTCAAGGCAAGGCGTGTCGGTCGCTCAACGCAGACGTATCTCGTCGCTGGTCATGAACCGCTTCGCGCGGAACATGCTCGCGCGCGCGAGCGGCGGTTCCGTTGCGTTGTCGCGGGTCTGGCCCGGCCGCACCGACCGGCTGATCATCGCGCCGCACGACCTGCGCACCGCGGATGCGACGCGCGCCGCCGAGATCTATGCCGGCCGCTTCGTCTTCGCCGGCAAGATCGTCAATTGCCACGGCCGCTCGATCTTCGATCTCGAGCCGCCGTCGGAGGACTGGGAGGTTGCGCTGCTCGGCTTCGGCTGGCTGCGCCATTTGCGCGCCGCCGACACTGCGCTGACACGGGCGAATGCGCGCGCGCTGATCGAGGACTGGATCGCCAACCCCGCCAACAAGCGTCGCCCGGTCGCGCGACGCGCCGACGTGCTGGCCCGGCGCGTGATCTCGCTGCTGTCGCAGGCGCCACTGGTGCTGGGCGAGACCGACAACAAGTTCTACCGCCGTTACTTGCGCGCGCTCGCACGCGAGATCCGCTTCCTGCGCTACACCATGGTCGACATTCCGGACGGGGTGCCGAAGCTCCAGGTGCTGATCGCGCTGTGCTACACGACGCTCTGCCTTGCCAATCAGGCACGGCACATCCGCAGCGCCTCGAAAAAACTGTCCGACGAATTGCAGCGGCAGATCCTGCCCGACGGCGGGCACATCTCGCGCAATCCGGGCGCGCTGATCGAGCTCCTGATCGACCTCTTGCCGCTGCGGCAGACCTTTGCGGCGCGCAACATCGCGCCGCCGCCGGCGCTGCTCAACGCGATCGACCGCATGATGCCGATGCTGCGCTTCTTCCGGCACGGCGACGGCAATTTCGCGCTGTTCAACGGCATGAGCGCGACGTCTTCGGATCTGCTCGCCACGCTGCTCGCCTATGACGACACCCACGGCGCGCCGATGGCGAACATGCCGCATACCGGTTTTCAGCGCCTCGATGCCGGCCAGACCACCGTGATCATCGACACCGGCCCGCCGCCGCCGGCCGGCGTCAGCCAAGACGCCCACGCCGGCTGTCTGTCGTTCGAATTATCGTCCGGCATCAGCCGCATCGTCACCAATTGCGGCATGCCGACCACGGGTCGCGACAATTGGCGGCCGTTCGCGCGCAGCACGGCGGCGCATTCGACGCTGACCTATCACGACACCTCCTCGTGCCAGTTCGTGGAGATGTCGGCGATGAAGCGGCTCCTGCACGGCTCGCCGGTCACAAGCGGGCCGGTCGAGGTCGAGAGCTATCGCGAAATCGTGCAGAACGGCACGTTGCTCACGACCTCGCATGACGGCTATCTCGCCAAGTTCGGGGCGATCCACCGCCGTGTGCTGATGATCGCCAATGACGGCGCGCGCATCGATGGCGAGGACATGCTGTCGCCGCCGCAGGGCGGACGCTTCAAGGGCGCAGATGCCGATTTCGCGCTGCGCTTCCATCTGCATCCCGCGGTGAAGGCGAGCCGGCTGTCGGATGCCCGCGGCGTCATGCTGGTTCTGCCGAACCGCGACGTCTGGACCTTCGAGGCGCTCGACGACAAGGTGGACCTTGAGGACAGCGTCTTCCTGGCCGGCAATGACGGCCCGCGCCGCACCGCCCAGATCGTGATCCGGCAGGATGCGCGGCAGGCGCCCTCGATCCGCTGGAGTTTTGTGCGTTCCACAGCTTCGCCGACGGTTACAAACGCCCGGAGAAATGCCCGGCGCGAGCCGGAACTTCCGCTGTAAACGCGCGGATTCAGCCCCATCTGAACGTTGTGAAGCACGCCGAAAACTGCTATCGAGCCCTCGTTCGCGCGACTGGCGACCTTGGATGGAGCACCATCGGGAAGCGCGACACATATCTGCCGCGCGCCTGGGCATAGACACTCCTTAAGACAGAGGATCTTGCTCATGACTGACCATCCCCGCCGCGTCACCCGCGCCCTGATTTCCGTTTCCGACAAGACCGGCCTGATCGAATTCGCCAAGGCGCTGGCCGCCCATGATGTCGAACTTGTCTCGACCGGCGGCACCGCGAAATCGATCGCCGCGGCCGGCCTCAAGGTGAAGGACGTTTCCGACCTCACCGGATTCCCCGAGATGATGGACGGCCGCGTCAAGACGCTGCATCCGAAGGTGCATGGCGGCCTGCTCGCGATCCGCGACAACAAGGAACATGCGGAAGCGATGAAGGCACACGGCATCGCGCCGATCGACCTCCTTGTCGTCAATCTCTATCCGTTCGAAGCGACGGTCGACAAAGGCGCGGGCTTCGAGGATTGCATCGAGAACATCGACATCGGCGGCCCCGCGATGATCCGCGCCGCCGCGAAGAACCATGACGACGTCGCCGTCGTGGTCGAGGCAGATGACTACAAGGCTGTGCTCGACGAGCTCGCCGCCAACAGCGGCGCGACCACGCTGAAGCTGCGCCGGCGGCTTGCCGCGAAGGCCTATGCGCGCACCGCGGCCTATGACGCCGCGATCTCGAACTGGTTCAATCGGCAACTCGAGATCGACGCGCCCGACTTCCGCGCTTTCGGCGGCAAGCTGATCCAGTCGCTGCGCTACGGCGAGAACCCGCACCAGAAAGCGGCGTTCTACGCCACCCCTGACAAGCGCCCGGGCGTCTCGACGGCACGGCAGCTCCAGGGCAAGGAGCTCTCCTACAACAACATCAACGACACCGATGCGGCCTATGAATGCATCGGCGAGTTCGACGCCAAGCGCACCGCGGCCTGCGTCATCGTCAAGCACGCGAACCCTTGCGGCGTCGCAGAAGGCGCCAACCTCGTCGAAGCCTATCGCAGAGCACTGGCCTGCGATTCCACCTCGGCGTTCGGCGGCATCATCGCGATGAACCGTCCGCTGGACGCAGATACGGCCCGCGAGATCACCAAAATCTTCACCGAGGTGATCATCGCGCCCGACGCGACCGAGGAGGCGATCGCCATCATCGGCGGCAAGAAGAACCTTCGCCTGCTGCTCGCCGGCAGCCTGCCCGATCCGCGCGCACCGGGCCTCACCGCAAAGACGGTCGCCGGCGGTCTGCTGGTGCAGAGCCGCGACAACGCGGTGGTCGACGACATGACGTTCAAGGTCGTCACCAAGCGCGCGCCCACGGACGCAGAGATGCGCGACCTCAAGTTTGCGTTCCGGGTGGCCAAGCACGTCAAGTCCAACACCATCATCTACGCCAAGGATCTCGCCACCGTCGGCATCGGCGCCGGCCAGATGAGCCGGGTCGATTCGGCGCGGATCGCCGCACGCAAGGCGCAGGATGCGGCAGCTGAGCTGAAGCTCGCCGAGCCGCTCACCAAGGGCTCGGTGGTGGCCTCGGACGCGTTCTTCCCGTTCGCCGACGGCATGCTCGCCTGCATCGAAGCCGGCGCCACCGCCGTGGTGCAGCCCGGCGGCTCGATGCGCGACGACGAGGTGATCAAGGCCGCCGACGATCACGGCATCGCCATGGTGCTCACGGGCACGCGGCACTTCAGGCATTGATTTTGCCGTCATTCCGGGGCGCGCGCAGCGCGAACCCGGAATCTCGCGCGACAGCCTCTAGATTCCGGGTTCATCGCTCCGCGATGCCCCGGAATGACGGCTGCGATGCTACTCTTTCACCCGCATCAACAGCCCCAATCCCGCGACGAAGAACACCACCAGCACGGCCATGCCGGCCTTCTGGCTCGCCGTTGCCGCGGTAATCACGCCGATCAGGAGCGGGCCGATGAAGGAGGTCACCTTTCCGGTCAGCGCGAACAGGCCGAAATACTGCGCAATGCGATCCTTCGGTGCGAGACGGATCAGCAGCGTGCGTGAGGCGGCCTGCAGCGGGCCACCGGCCGCGCCGATCAGACAGCCCAGCACGAGATAGGCGCGCTCAGCCGCGCTCGAGAACAGCGGCGCGCCCGGCATGGGCGGTGTGACCTTCACGAACAACACGCTGTCCTTGTCGACGAGAAGGATCGCCGCCACGGATAATAGCAGCAGCAGCATGCTGCCGGCGATGACTCGCTTCGGACCGAGACGATCGTCGAGCTTGCCGCCGAGCCAGGCGCCGAACGTACCGGTGATCGCGAGCATGATGCCGAAGGTGCCGATCTGGATGGTGTGCCAGCCGAAGGTGCCCGCGGCATAGATACCGCCGAAGGCGAACAGCGACACCAGACCGTCGGTGTAGATCATGTTGGCGAGCAGGAACGCCGCGAGCGACTTCTGCTTCGGCAGGCTTCGGATCGATTGCTTCAGCTCCGACAATCCTTCGTGCAGCGCTTCGCGCAGCGGGTGCTTTGCCGGATAATCGGGCGTGAACAGGAACAGCGGCGTCACGAAGATCACGAACCACACCCCGGTCAGCGGTCCGACGATCCGATCGCCCTGATGACTGACCGGATCGAGCCCGAACAGCGGCGTAAGGCCGAGCAGCGTACGGCCGGTCTCGGGATTTGCAGCGAGGAAGCCGAGCACGATGATCAGGCTGACGATGCCGCCGATGTAACCCGTGGCCCAACCGGTGCCGGAAAGCCGACCGATCCGCTCCGGCGGCACCAGCGTCGGCATCATCGCATTATTGAAGACGGTGGCGAACTCCGCGCCGATGCTGGCGAGAGCCACCGCGGTGAGCAGCGGTGGAATGATGGCCTGATCGCCGGGCTTGCCGATCCACAGCGTGCACGAAGCCAGCACCAGCACCGCGCCGAATCCCGCAATCCATGGTTTCCGGCGGCCCGAAGCATCCGCGATGGCGCCGAGCACCGGCGACATCAGTGCGATCGCAAGGCCTGCGGCCGCCATCGCAAATCCCCACAGCGATTGGCCGGCGGCGGGATTGGGCGCAACGCTGGTGGCGAAATAGGGCGCGAACACGAAGGTCGTGATCAGCGTGAAATAGGGCTGCGCGGCCCAATCGAAGAAGATCCAGCCGACGACGGCGGCGCGCGGCGGATAAGTCCGCGGCGCGCCGGCCATGCGCGCATCGGGGGCGATCGTCGTCATCACGCAGTCCTCATCACGAACAGTTTTGCCTCTCTCGGGGCAAACCGTATAGCATCGCCGCGAGGCGTGTGTACTGGTCCGAAGCCACCGCGGAAATTTGATAATGTCGTCATATCCGACTCGGCGGACAGTTTTCGCCGTCATAGCCACTCTGGCGTTTGGTCTCGCGCCTGCGGCCGCTCAGGATGCGCGGCGGGGTTATGTTCCGCCCGCCCGCGACACCGTGCGCGCCGTCGCGGCCGAACATGGCATGGTGGTGGCGCAGGAGAGAATCTCCGCACAGGTAGGCGCCGACGTTCTGCGGCGCGGCGGCAATGCAGTCGATGCTGCTGTCGCGACAGGCTTTGCGATGGCCGTAACCTATCCGCGCGCCGGCAATATCGGCGGTGGTGGCTTCATGGTGATCCATTCCGCCGACCGCAATGAAGACGTCACGATCGACTACCGCGAGACGGCGCCGGCAGCGACGACGCCGCAGATCTTCCTCGGCGCCGACGGCAAGCCTGATATGGCGAAGTCGCGGGATTCCGCGCTTGGTGTCGGCGTGCCCGGCACGGTCGCGGGACTTGCTCTGGCGCTCGAGAAATACGGTTCGGGCCGGTTCACGCTGGCACAATTGCTCGAGCCTGCGGTCGAACTCGCCCGCGAGGGCTTCGTCGTCAGCGACGACATTGCGGATACGCTGCCGGACTGGCACCGGCGGCTGGCACGCTGGCCTTCTTCGGCCAAGATCTTCTCGCGGCCCGATGGCACGCCGGTCGGCGAAGGCGACCGGCTGGTGCAGGCTGATCTCGCCGAGACGCTGTCGGCTGTCGCTGCACAGGGGCCACGCGGCTTCTATGAAGGGCCGGTTGCGGAAAGGCTCGCGAAGGCCGTGGCTGATGCGGGTGGCATCATGACGTCGGCCGATTTGAAGGCCTATCAGCCCGTGATGCGTGCGCCGGTGCGCGGCACCTATCGGGGCTACGACATCGTGTCGATGCCGCTGCCCTCGTCCGGGGGCATCGTGCTGGTGGAGACGCTCAACATCCTCGAGGGATTTCAGCTCGCCGATCTGAAGCAGGGTTCGCCGGCGTCGCTGCATCTCCTGATCGAGGCCATGAAGCGCGCCTATGCGGATCGCGCGCGCTATCTCGGCGATCCCGCCTTCGTCAACGCGCCGATCGAAACGCTGACGGCGAAGGACTACGCCGCCAAGATGCGCTCCGGTATCTCTGCCGAACGCGCCACACCATCGAATGAGCTGGTTTCCGCCGTTCCCTCGCCACGCGAGGGCAGCAACACCACGCATTTCTCCGTCGTCGATTCCCGCGGCAATGCCGTCAGCAACACTTATACGCTGAACTTCAGCTACGGCGTCGGCCTCGTTGCCGATGGCACCGGCGTGCTGCTCAACAACGAGCTCGACGATTTCACCGCCGCCGTCGGCGCCTCCAATGCCTATGGCCTCGTCGGTTTCGAGGCCAATCTGCCCGGGCCCGGCAAACGTCCGCTGTCGTCGATGTCGCCGACCATCGTGCTGAAGGACGGCAAACCCGTGCTGGTGACGGGCTCGCCCGGCGGCAGCCGCATCATCTCGACGGTACTCCAGGTGATCGTGAACGTCCTCGACTACAAGATGGACGTCGCCGCAGCTGTCGGGGCGCCGCGGCTGCACCACCAATGGCTGCCGGACGAGGTGCGTGTCGAGAACGGGTTTCCCAGCGATGTTCTGAAGGAGCTGAAGGCGATGGGCCATCTCATCGTCGAACCGATGGGCCAGACGTCGGCCAATTCAATTCTCGTGACGGCCAACGGGCCGCTCGGCGCGCCCGACCTTCGCACGCGGGGCGCAGAGGCGGCGGGGCAGTAGCGCTATCTCCGCATAGCCCCAAGACAGCTCCAAGATGGCTCCAAGGCTTGCGTGCGTCGCGACGCGTGCTACCACCGCGGCCAAGAAACTGCCGGGGAAACGCAGATGACCACGACCGATCCGAACCAGCGCATCGAACGCACCGAGATCGAAGACACCAGCCTCCTTGCTTTCTACCGCGACATGAACGTCGCCGAGCGACGGACGTTCTGGGCCTGCGCGGCGGGCTGGGCGCTCGACGGCATGGACTTCATGATCTACCCGCTGGTCATCGGCACCATCATCGCGCTGTGGAAGGTGGATGCGGCCTCCGCAGGCCTCGCCGGCACGGTGACGCTGCTCGCCTCCGCGATCGGCGGCTGGCTCGGCGGCTATCTTTCGGACCATATCGGGCGGGTGAGGACGCTGCAGATCACCATCGTCTGGTTCTCGTTCTTCTCGCTGGTCTGCGCCGTCGTGCAGAATTTCGACCAGCTCCTGATCGCACGCGCCGTGCTCGGCCTCGGCTTCGGCGGCGAATGGGCGGCAGGCGCCGTGCTGATGGGCGAGGCGATCCGGCCGCAATATCGTGGCCGCGCGGTCGGCTCGGTGCAGTCGGGCTGGGCGGTCGGTTGGGGCCTCGCAGTGCTGTCGCAGGCGATCCTGTTCTCGGTTTTGCCGCCTGAGACGGCGTGGCGCTGGATGTTCGTGATCGGCGCGCTGCCGGCGCTTCTCGTGTTCTACATCCGCCGCTCCGTCACCGAGCCGGAGATCGCGGCCGAGGCTCGCGCCAGGCACGCCGCGAGCGGCGATCGCCCGGCGATCTGGGAAATCTTCTCCGGCCCGATCCTGAAGACCACGATCCTGGCCTCGCTGATGGCGACGGGCTGCCAGGGCGGCTACTACGCCGTCACGTTCTGGGTGCCGCAATTCCTGACCAAGGAGCGGCATCTGTCGATCGTCGGCTCGACCGGCTATCTGTCGACGCTGATCATCGGCTCCTTCATCGGGTATCTCACGGGAGCCTGGCTGGCCGATCGGATCGGGCGGCGCAATCTGTTCCTGATCTTCTCGATCGGCGCCATCGCGGTGGTGCTGCTTTATACGCAGCTGCCGCTCACGAACGAGATCCTCTGGGTGCTCGGCTTCCCGCTCGGCTTCTTCGCCTCGGGCTATTTCTCCGGCATCGGCGCGTTCCTGACCGAGCTCTATCCGACGCGGCTGCGCGGCTCCGGCCAGGGCTTTTGCTACAATTTCGGCCGCGGGATCGGGGCGCTGTTTCCGTTCCTCGTCGGCGCGCTATCGGCGTCAACGTCGCTCGCAAACGCGATCGCGATCTTCGCGGTGGTCGCTTACGCGCTGTTCTTCATCGCCGCCTTTGCGCTGCCGGAGACGCGCGGGCGCGTGCTGCATCCACACTAGCGGTCAAGTCATCCCGGGGCCGGCTCGCAGAGCCGAACCCGGGATCTCGAG
The DNA here is from genome assembly GCF_006658625.1 of Bradyrhizobium sp. UNPF46. Taxonomy (NCBI): domain Bacteria; kingdom Pseudomonadati; phylum Pseudomonadota; class Alphaproteobacteria; order Hyphomicrobiales; family Nitrobacteraceae; genus Bradyrhizobium; species Bradyrhizobium sp. UNPF46. The sequence goes on along the minus strand of NZ_LFJB01000040.1, from coordinate 135,389 downwards.
ATTCTCCGGTGCGCAATTGCGCAGCTGAGGTCTGGTCCTTCGGACCATCCCGGAATGACGGTGCAAACGACTTACCGCCCCACCTGGTACGGCCCGCCCTTTTCCAGCGCGCGGGCATAGGCCGGCCGCGCGTGGATGCGCTCGAGGAACGCCATCGCCTTGGGATGACCCTGCTCGAGCCCGCCGCGCGCTTGCGCAGCTTCCAGCGGGAAGCTCATCTGGATGTCGGCCGCGGTGAACTCGTTGCCGGCGAACCACTCGCTCTTCGCAAGCTCGCCTTCCCAGTAGTCCATGTGCTGCTTGAGCTGCGGATTGACCAGCGTGGTCAACGCCTGGTTCGAGACCTTGCGCACCAACGGACGCAGCAGCGCCGGCGCGCGCTTCGGCATCAGCGTGAACAGCAGCTTCAGCAGCAGCGGCTGCATCGCAGACCCCTCGGCGTAGTGCAGCCAATAGGTGAAGCGCAGCCGCTCCGGCGTGTTCGGCGGCGGGATCAGCCGGCCGTTGCCGTAGGTTGCGACGAGATATTCGATGATCGCGCCCGACTCCGCGATGGTGTTGCCGTTGTCGGTGATGACGGGGGACTTGCCGAGCGGATGGATGGCGCGCAGCTCCTTCGGCGCCCGCATGTCCGGCTGGCGCTGATAGCGCACGATCTCATAGGGAACGCCGAGCTCCTCGAGCAGCCACAGCACACGCTGCGAACGGGAATTGTTGAGGTGGTGAACGGTCAGCATCGGCAGATCCCCAGAAGGCCAGGCGTGGTCGGTCGGCCGCGTACCTGCCAGCCCGGGGACCCAATGTCGAGCCTTTGACGCGGATATTTTTATCCGGGTATATTGACGTTTTGAATTTACCCGGGTATTAAAGGCCCGACTTCGTCAAAATGGCAATGACTCCGATGCAGAAGATTTTCACCGCCTTCCAGGGCCCGCGCCGTCTGGTCTCCGGGCCGGCCGGCGAGGTCGCGCTGGTCGTCAAGCGGGTGGCGCAACGGCCGGACGAGCCCATCCTCATCTTCGAGGACGCCACGGGCCGATCGATCGACTTCGATCTGCGCGGCGGGGACCGCGAGGTGCTGGTGCGGCTGGCGAAGCTTGTCCCGCCCCCGGTCGCGGAGACCGCACCGCCGAACGAGCCGCGCGGACGCGGCCGGCCGAAGCTCGGCGTGGTCGCGCGCGAGGTGACTCTGTTGCCGCGGCACTGGGAGTGGCTTGGCGCGCAGCCGGGCGGCGCCTCGGTCGCGCTGCGCAAGCTCGTGGATGAGGCGAGGCGCGCCAGCGGCGACAAGGACCGAGAGCGGCAGGCACGCGATGCGGCCTACCACTTCATGTCGACCATGGCAGGCAACCTGCCGCAGTTCGAGGAAGCTTCGCGCGCCCTGTTCGCGGATGATCGGCGACGCTTCACCGGGCTGATCGCGGACTGGCCCGCCGACATCCGCGACCACATCGTCAAGCTCGCCTATAGCGACCGCGCGTAAACCGCGCGGCGCTCTTCACAATCCCATCGACGGCCCAAGCCGCGCGCTTAGCGCGGCAACGGCGTCGCACGCCCTGATGAAAGGCCCCACCATGTCCGCCGCCAAGCCGCTCTGGAAGACATTTTTGCGCTTCCTCGCGCCCTTGATGCTGAGCAACGCGCTGCAATCGCTGTTCGGCACCGTCAGCAACGTCTATCTCGGCCAGATGATCGGTGTCGACGCGCTGGCGGCCGTCTCGGTGTTCTTCCCGGTGATGTTCTTTCTGTTCGCCTTCGTCATGGGCCTCAGCACCGGCGCGACCGTATTGATCGGTCAGGCCTTCGGCGCGCGCGAGCACGACAAGATCAAACTCATCGCGGGCACGACGCTTGCGATCGGCCTGTTGCTGTCCGTCTCGGTTGCGCTGATCGGCGGCCTCTTCAGCCGTCAGCTGATGATGGCGCTTGCGACGCCCGCGGACATCCTCGATCAGGCCAGCGCCTATGCGCGCATCATGCTGCTCACCATGCCGCTCGGCTTCGTCTTCCTGCTGATGACGGCGATGATCCGTGGCGTCGGCGACGCGCTGACGCCATTGCTGGCGCTGGCCTTGTCGACCGCGATAGGTCTGGTCCTGACGCCGATGCTGATCCGCGGATCGTTCGGATTCCCGGCCGCCGGCATCACCAGTCCGGCCTGGGCGGCAGCGATCTCGAACGCGCTCACGCTGATCGCGCTGGCCCTTTATCTGCTGCGGAAGAAGCACGCGTTGGCACCGGACGCGGCGCTGCTGCGTCACCTCCGGCTCAACGGTGTGATGCTGGGAAAGATCCTCGCCATCGGATTGCCGAGTGCCGTCGGCATGGTCGTGATGGCCATCGCAGAGCTGGTCCTGCTCGGACTCGTCAACGGCTTTGGATCGGATGCCACCGCGGCTTACGGCGCCGTGAACCAGGTGATGGGCTATACGCAGTTCACGGCGATGTCGATTTCGATCGCGGTGTCGATCCTCGGTGCGCAGGCGGTCGGCAGCGGCGACAGAGCCCGGCTCGACGGCATCGTGCGCACCGGCCTCGCCTTCAACCTCGTTCTGACTGGCGGGCTGGTGGCGCTGATCTACCTCGCGCCGCGCGCCGTGCTCGGCATCTTCATCACCGATGGCACCGTGCTCGATCTGGCGAAAGGGCTGCTCTTCATCGCATTGTGGAGCTCGGTGCCGTTCGGCCTCGCCACGGTGTTTTCGGGCGCCATGCGTGCCGCCGGCGTCGCGTTGACGCCGATGCTGCTCTCGATCTTCGCGATTGTCGCGATCGAGCTGCCCGCCGCGGTGATCCTGAGCCGCACGATTGGCCTCGCGGGCGTGTGGGCCGCCTATCCCATCGTGTTCTGCGCCATGTTCGTTTTGCAGATGGGCTATTACCTCTTGGTGTGGCGCAAGCGGGCCATCCAGCGCCTGGTCTGACGCTCAAAGTATTATGACCATCATTAAACGGTGGACCTGCGGGGCACGCTGCGCCACAATGGGTGAAAAGCGTCCTCAGGGAGAACGAGTTTGACCCGCACAGCCCCGCAGTTCCTGTTCGATTTCGGCAGCCCGAACGCCTATCTCAGCCATCTGGCGATTCCCGCGATCGAGCAGCGCATCGGCGTCAAGTTCGAATACGTCCCGATCCTGCTCGGCGGCATCTTCAAATCGACCAACAACAAATCGCCGGCCGAGACCCTCGCGGGCGTCAAGAACAAGCGCGAATTCCAGCAGGTGGAGACCGAGCGATTCATCAAGCGCTTTCATGTCCAGCCCTATGTCTGGAATCCGCATTTCCCCGTCAACACGCTGAACCTGATGCGCATGGCGATTGCGGCGCAAGCCGAGGGTGTATTCGAGACATATGTCGAGGCCGCCTTCCACCACATGTGGCGCGAGCCGAAGAAGATGGACGATCCTGACGTCGCGGCCAGGGCGCTTACGTCCTCCGGACTCGATGCACAGAAGCTGTTTGCTCGCAGCCAGGAACCCGAGGTGAAGGCCAGGCTGATCAAGAATACCGAGGACGCCGTCGTCCGCGGCGCGTTCGGCTCGCCGACCTTCTTCGTCGGCAACGAGATGTTCTTCGGCAAGGAGCAGCTCCGCGAGGTCGAGGAGATGGTGCTCGGGACGTAGGCGCTCATGCCCGGCGACAGAATGTGATTGCGGCAACGCTTCGGATTGCTTCGCTTCGCGCGCAATGCCGATTATAAGTAGCCGCCAAGAGCAATAATGGAGCATCCCATGCGTATCCTCGTGGTCGGCGCCGGCGCCATCGGCGGCTATTTTGGTGGCAGGCTGTTGCAGGCCGGTCGTGACGTCACCTTCCTGGTCCGTCCGAAGCGCGCCAGCGAGCTCGCAAGCGCCGGCCTCGTCATCAGGAGCCCGAATGGCGATGTGACGCTGAAGAACCCGCCGACCGTGCAGGCCGATGCGCTCAAGGACAAGTTCGACGTCGTGCTCTTGAGCTGCAAGGCGTTCGACCTCGACGACGCCATCAAATCGTTTGCCGCGGCGGTCGGTCCTGATACCGCTGTCATCCCCATGCTCAACGGCATGCGCCATCTCGACATCCTCGACGCCAGGTTCGGCAAGGAGCACGTGCTCGGTGGCCTCTGCGCCATCGCCGCGACCTTGAACGAGAAGCGTGAGGTCGTGCAGCTCCAGCCGATGCAGTCGCTGAACTATGGCGAGCGCGACGGCAAGCTGTCGGACCGCGTCAAGGCGATCGACGAGGCCTTCAAGAGCGGCATCACCGGCGCCGCCGCCAGCCAGAACATCATGCAGGACATGTGGGAGAAGTGGGTGTTCCTCTCCTCGCTCGCCGCATCCACCAGCCTGATGCGCACCTCTGTCGGCAACATCCTTGCAGCTCCAGGGGGAAGGGATTTCCTGCTCGGCATGCTCGATGAGACCAGCTCGATTGCCACCGCCTCGGGTTATCCGCCGGGTGGCCCGTTCTTCGAGCGGGTGAAGGGCAACCTCACCACCGAGGGATCGCCGATGACGGCCTCGATGTTCCGCGACATCAAGGCCGGCCTGCCGGTCGAGGCGGATCATGTCATCGGCGATCTGATCGCGCGCGCAGACGCCGCGAAGGTGCCGGTGCCGAAGCTGCGCATCGCCTACACGCATTTGAAGGCGTATGAGAAGCAGCGGGCGGGGTAGGCGGTAATCCCACTCTCCGACGTCGTCCCGGATCTGCGCGTGCTTGGAGCGCGCTTGTCCGGGACGACACCGAGTTTGCAGCAACAGCCGCGCGCTATTTCAGATGCGCCAGATAGTGCGAGACCGCCGTGATTTCCTCATCGCTCATGCGATAGGCGACATCGGCCATCGCAGCGACGCCGCCGCCGACGCGCTGACCCGCCTTGTAGTCGTGCAGCGCCTTGACCAGATATTCCTCACGTTGCCCGGCGAGCCGCGCCACGGCCTTGGTGCCGGCAAAACTGTCCGTGTGGCATGAGGCACAGCGACGTCCGGCGGCAACTTGAGCCCCCTTCTTCGACAGGTCCGGATCCCCGTCTTCCGGTCCCTTCGGCGGCGTCATTTGCGAGAAATAGGCGCCGAAATTGCGGATGTCCTCGTTGGTGATCTCCTCGGCGATCGGTTTCATCTGGTCGTTCTTGCGCGAGCCGGCGCGGAAGAACACGAGCTGCCACTGGATGAATTGATCGGGCTGACCGGCCAGCGAGGGAATGTTCTCGGTTTGCGAAATGCCGTTCTCGCCGTGGCAGCCGGAGCAGACGGAGGCCTTCTCCTTGATCGCAGAATTGTCGGCTGCCTGAGCGGAGATAGATGCGAGCAGAAGCGCCGCAGGCAGAAGTCCGAACCGAACGACTCGCATCGCTGATTTCTCCGGCTGTCATTGCCGGGTTTGACCCGCCTGCGGGGCCGAAGCCCCTCCGGCGCGGCGCAGGCCCGGCAATCCATCCCTTTTGCAAAGTTTCTCGTTTGATGGATGCCCGGATCAAGTCCGGGCATGACGGAGGTGTTCCATCGCAGGTATGTCACAAGAAAAAGAGGCTGCGGTCGTTACCCGGTCGCAGCCTCTTGTCGCGTGCGTGCTACTTCTTGCTGTAGCTGATGCGATAGATCGCGCCGGCCCAGTCGTCAGCGACGAGGATCGAACCGTCCTTGGCGAGGATGATGTCGTCGGGACGGCCGAGATAGCCCTGGTCGCCCTCGATCCAGCCGGAGGCAAACACCTCCTGCTTGGGATTCTTGCCGTCAGGCCCGACGATCACGCGCATGATGCGGCCGCCCTGATACTTGTGACGATTCCAGGAGCCGTGCTCGGCGATGAAGATGTTGTTCTTGTACTCGGCGGGGAACTGGTCGCCGGTATAGAACTTCATGCCGAGCGGAGCGACATGGGCACCGAGGTTCAGCACCGGCGGCGTGAACTCGGAGCATTTGTGGCCCATCGCGAACTTGTCATCGGGCAGATTGCCCTGGTGGCAGTAGGGATAGCCGAAATGCTCGCCGATCTTGTTGATCATGTTCAGCTTGTCGCTGGGCAGATCATCGCTGATCCAGTCGCGGGCATTCTCGGTGAACCAGTATTTTCCGGTGCGCGGATCGACGTCACCGCCGACCGAGTTGCGGACGCCGAGCGCGTAGATCTCGGCGTTGCCGGTCTTGGGATCGACGCGCCGGATCTGCGAGACGCTGGTCGGGGGAATGCCGATGTTGAAGGGCGGTCCGAACGGAATGTAGAACCAGCCTTCCTTGTCGACCGCGATGTACTTCCAGCCATGCGCGGCATAGGACGGCATGTCGTCATAGACGACCTTGCCATCGCCGAGCTTGTCGAGATTGGCCTCCGCGTTGTCATAGCGGATCAGCTTGTCGACGGCGATGACGTAAAGTGCTCCGTCCCTGAAGGCGAGACCGGTGGGCATGTTCAGCCCCTTGAGGACGGTCTTGACCTCCTTCTTTCCGTTGTTGTCCTTGATGGCATAGACGTTGCCGAGGCCGAATGAGCCGACGAACAGCGTGCCCTTGTCACCCCAGGCCATCTGCCGCGCGGCCAGCACACCCGAGGCATAGACCTCGATCTTGAAGCCCGGCGGCAGCTTGATCTTCTTGACGATGTTGGCGAGCTCGGCATCGGACGCGCCAGTCGGCGGACCCGACGGCGGCGCAAGACCCTTCTGCGCCTCGGTCTCGTCGCCCAGGAACCAGTCATCCGGCGGATGGGTCCAGAACTCCTTGGTGCCGGATTCGTATTTCTTGAGCGGTTTGCTCTTGTCCTGCGCATTGCCAATGCTGGTACCCGCAAGAAGGGCCACGGCCGCAAGCGCCAACACGGATCGATGGAACATCGATGTCATCGCGTCACTCCCCTAAGGCAGCCGCCAGGGCTGCGATTTATTTTGTTTTGCTAGTCGAGAGGCGAAGTTTGGGATCTGCCGAGGGGCAGACTTAAAAAGGCTAGCACATCTGCGAGCGCTGAGAAGGGCATCGCGTGTGCAGCGGTTGCGCTCATTAAAAATTGAGACGGAGTGTCAATGAGCGAACACCACGACGACGGCGCTCTCGCTGCAACGCGGAATCGGGCAGGCAGGGGCGTCAAACAAAAAATGCGAAAACAACCCCATGCACAGTAGAACGGCGCAGGTGCGCTGGTCGGGGGCCGACCCGACAGGCACTTGACTCGTCGAGCAAAACATCAATGGCGGCGCTTATCGGGCGATCGGATAGGGCCCGTCGTCGAACACCACCTCATGATAGCCTTTCGAGCCGACCTCGCGCGCCAGCGCACTGCGGAAATCGCGGCCCTCGCGGAGGCAGCTCAGCACATGCGTGAAGTCGAATTCCGGCCGCCAGCCCAGCTCGCGCCGCGCGCGCTCGTTGACGTAGACGCGATCGATCTCGGAGAAGAGTTTCCAGCCGCGCGCCGCATAGAGCTCTGCGCACTCCGGATAGAGCTCGCGCACGACGCCGGCCGCATCGCGCGCAAGCGCCGCGAGGTGATGCTGCTCGAACGGGCTGGTGGCCGAGACGATGTAGCGGGCGAAGCCGATCTTCGGCGCGCGCTCGGCGGCGAGCAGGTGGGCGCCGACCGCATCCGCGATATCCAGCCGGCGATAGAGCAGCTCGTTGGCCTGCGCGTTGTCCAGCGGGTAGGCCGCGCGCATCGCGGGATCATCGTCGTCCTCGGGAAAGAAGCGCGAGGTCCGCAACACCACGACTGGCAGGGCGCGCTCGCGGAACAACAGCTCGCAGAGAGTTTCCGCCATCAGCTTGGTGGTGCCGTAGATGTTCTTCGGCACCGCCGACAGGTCCTCGGTAACCCACACAGCCGCCTGTCCGGCTCCGGCGTGGAGCTGCGAGCCGAACGCGCTGGTGGTGCTGGTGAAGACGAAGCTGCGGACGCCGGCGGCGACGGCTGCCTCAAGCAGGTTGAGCGTGCCGGTGACGTTGGTGTCGACGAAATCCTGCTTGGAATGCGTCGCCACATGCGGCTTGTGCAGCGTCGCGGTGTGGATGACGGCGGTCACGCCGGTCATCCGAGCCCGCACGAAGTCGGGATCGACGATCGAGCCGACGGCGTCAGTGAAGGGCGAGGGCTTCAGGTCGAGCCCACGCGCGGGCACATTGCGTGCCCGGAGCGTCCGGAGAATGGCTTCTCCGAGGTGACCGGCGCTGCCCGTGACCAGGATTGTCATTGCGAACCCAAACCAGCCGCCAGCGGGGTGGAGAACCACGTTTCCGTCCGGTCAGGCTGGATGCTCTGGGAAAAATTGGAGCGGGCGAAGGGGCTCGAACCCTCGACCCCGACCTTGGCAAGGTCGTGCTCTACCACTGAGCTACACCCGCATCCTGTGTCGGTCGCGTGACGCGCCGGCAACGGCTGTCGTATGCCAAAAGCGGGAAGGGAATGCAACAGCTACCGGCGGCATAGATGCGCAATCCGGGGCCCAATATGGAGCCCGAATGCGACCAAATCGCCCGGAATCGCCCCGGAACCGCCGAATCGGTCCCGATGGATTGAAATTCGGCCCATTCGGCCCAATTTAGGAGCCGACAGCGAAGCATAGGGAGCGGCGACGTGCTAAAGACCCGCCATTCCAGACATCAGACGAGGGGATGCCGTGACGATCATCGACCAGGGTAACGGAGCCGCAAACCCGGCAGCGGCCGATCTGATCAAGGACACCACCACCCAGACCTTCGTGAAGGACGTCATCGAGGAATCGAAGCGCCAGCCGGTGCTGATCGACTTCTGGGCGGAGTGGTGCGGCCCCTGCAAGCAGCTCACCCCCGTGCTGGAAAAGGCGGTCAGGGCCGCCAAAGGCAAGGTCAAGCTGGTCAAGATGAACATCGACCAGCACCCGGCGATCCCGGGCCAGATGGGTATCCAGTCGATCCCGGCCGTGATCGCCTTCGTCAACGGCCAGCCGGCCGACGGCTTCATGGGCGCGGTGCCCGAGAGCCAGCTCAACGCCTTCATCGAAAAGCTGACCAAGGGCGTGACCGCGCCGGGTGAACCGAATATCGCTGAAATCCTGCAAGAGGCCGAGGCCGTGCTGGCCGAGGGCGACGCTGCAGCCGCCGCGCAGATCTATGCGGAGGTGCTCCAGTACGATTCGACCAACATCGCCGCTCTTGCCGGGCTCGCAAAATGCTACACCGTCTCCGGCGCGATGGAGCAGGCCAAGCAGACGCTGGCCATGGTGCCGGAATCCAAGCGCAACGATCCCGCGGTGAAGGCGGTGCAGACCGCGATCGATCTCGCCGAGCAGGCCCAATCGCTCGGACCGGTCGTGGAGCTGGAACAGAAAGTCGCCGCAAACCCACTCGATCATCAGGCCCGATTCGACTTGGCGACCGCGCTCAACGCGAAAGGCGACCGCGCAGCTGCGACCGCGCAGCTGCTCGAGATCGTCAAGCGAGACCGCAAATGGAACGACGACGGCGCCCGCAAGCAGCTGGTGCAGTTCTTCGAGGCCTGGGGCGGCGCGGATGATGCAACCGTCGAGGGACGCAAGCGTTTGTCGACGATCCTGTTTTCGTAAGGCGAACTGGCAAGGCCAGGGGGGACCGGGGCAGATGCCGATCAACATCGAATATCGCGGGCCCGCCGACCTCCCGGAGATTATTCCGGTGTTTCCGCTGCCGGGCGCGCTGCTGCTGCCCCGCGGCCAGATGCCGCTGAACATCTTCGAGCCGCGCTACCTTGCGATGGTCGACGATTCTTTTCGCGACGGCCATCGCCTGATCGGCATGATCCAGCCCGACGTCGCGCACTCGCCGAAGGATTCCGACAGGCCGACGCTGTTCCGCGTCGGCTGCGTCGGGCGCATCACCCAGCTCGCCGAATCCGGCGACGGCCGCTATATCCTCGAGCTCACCGGCGTCTCGCGCTTCAAGGTGATCGAGGAGCTCGAAGTGCTCACCGCCTACCGGCAGTGCAAGGTGGATTTCTTCTCCTTCGCCAATGACTTCACCGCGCGCATGGGCGAGGACGAGGTCGACCGCGAAGCGCTGCTGTCCGTGCTGGCGGACTTCCTGAAGGCCAATAATCTCAAGGTCGACTGGGAAGGCGTCGAAAGCGCGCCCAACGAAGCGCTCGTCAACGCGCTGGCGATGATGTCGCCCTACGGCCCTGCTGAGAAGCAGGCCATGCTGGAAGCGCCTGATTTGAAGACTCGCGCCGAGATCCTGATCGCCGTGACAGAGATGGACCTCGCCAAGAAGCGTACCAGCGGCGATCCTCCGCTACAGTGAGGGCGCAAAGCCCGCCTCAAACTCCGTCATGCCCGGGCTTGTCCAAGCCATGACGAGGAGAGAGTGTCGAAACTCACGTCCCCGATGAATGACCCCGAATGCGCTTGCGGCCGGTGATCATCGCGCGGATCAGGCTCTCGCGCTGGAGCAGCCCCATCAACAGCACGCCCAGCACATGCAGCACCACCAGGACGATGACCGCATCCGATGAATAGTGGTGGGTATCCTCGACCCACCACACGCCGAAGAAGGTGACGGTGACCGACATCGCGCCTGTGATCGCCGAGACGGTGAGCGAGGCCAGCAGCGCCACCAGCATCAACGTGCCGGCGGGATTGAGCCCGATATAGCGGCCGGTGATGCCGCGGCGCAGATTCCAGAGATAGCGCGGTGCCGCGCGGAGCCTGGCCCTGATCATGCGGAAGCGCGAATAGCGGCTTCCCCAAAAGCCCCAGACGAAGCGGAAGGCCAGAAGCCCCAGCACCGCATAGCCGACGACACGATGAAGCCGGTCATAGACCGTCGGCGTGAACCACGCGGCCAGAACGCAGGCCGCGAGAGCCCAGTGCCAGAGGCGCAGCGGGAGATCCCAAACTGCGACCGTCCGCGAAGCAGTTCGATCCGCGGGGGTCCTGTCGGATACCCCGCGCGCTTCTGGCATCGCTTCTTCAATCAAGCAAAGACCACCCTCAAGCCCCGCTTCGCGCAGATCACGCCGCGCCGTCTACGTCAGGCCCTACTTGGCGATCGTGTGCTTCAGGCTGAGATCTTCGGGGCTGTAAAACAGCTCGTAGAGCTTGCCTTCCTTGACGCCGTAGACTTCGTAGCACGAGCCTTCGATCTTGGAGCGCCGCACCTCGTAACCCAGCGCCTTGGCCTTGGCTTCGGCTTCACTCGCCGGCTTCCACGACGCCTTGTCGAGCTTGGTGCAGTCCTTGAAACCGTCGGCCATGGCCGTCGACCCCATGCCGATCCCGAGCGTCAGTGCAATGGCAACAACACGAATGACCTTCACGAACCTCTCCTCCTTTGTCGTGCGCGCTACGCGAGCCGCGAAGCGGGACTGAAGGAAGCAAAGAGGGTGGTGAAGTCAATCGGTGACGGGCGTGCTGCGCTTTAGATAAGTTCTATTGTTGAGATTAGAGTAGTTCTAACGTGACCGAAAATACGAGCGCTCCCTGCGGCAAAGGCAGATTTGCGCCACTGCTGCGGCCATACGCCTCACGGACGGATCCTCATCTAGTATCCGGCAACCGACATGACGACGACCGCACTGAGAGCCATCCAGCCGAAGTGCCGGCCGCGCGTGGCCCATGCGTTGGCGAGCGCGGAGAAACCGAACACGCAGGCCATCGTGGCAACGATCCAGTGGCGCGCCAGCTCCGAGTGCATCCGGGGCACCACGATCAGAAGCACGCCACCGCCGATCCAGGCAATGGTCGAGGCCTGCCAGACCAGGCGGATCAGGGTGCGGAGCCGTTCCGGCTCGATGCGGGCGCGGGCGAACACCTTGGCCTCGCCGAGATAGCCGTGGATGAGGGCCACCACGATGGTCAGCACGCCGGCGCACTGGAGCAAGAGATCACGCATCGTTGTCTCCATACATGTGTGTATGGTGACATAGGTGCTGGCCCGCGGCCTGTCAATACACTAGTGTATGGTCGGATCTGGGAACCGAAATGACCGAACAGCTTTCCGCCGACGACTGGATCAAGGAAGGGCTGAAGGCGCTGGCCGAGAGCGGCTTCACCGCGCTGAAGGCCGATCCGCTCGCCAGGGCCATGGGGGTGTCGCGTGGCAGCTTCTACTGGCATTTCGCCGATCTGGCCGCGTTTCATGCCGCCGTGCTGAAGCGCTGGCGCGAGATTGCGGCGGAGCAGATCATCGCCGACGTCGAGGCCGCCGACGGCGAGCCGCTGAAAGCACTGTTGCGCAGGTCATTTGGCGCGCGCCTCGATCTCGAACGCGCGGTGCGCAGCTGGGCGGCCTTCGATGCGGCGGCACAAGGAACCGTGCGCGCCATCGACCGCCGCAGGCTCGATTACATCGAAGGGCTGCTGGGAAAGCTTGGGCTCGAGGCAGCAACGGCCCAGGCCCGCGCACAGATCCTTTATTGGACGTTTCTCGGGCATGCCCTGTCGGGCGCGCCGGTGCCGAAGGCGCGGCTGCAGGCCCTGCTCGACGAGATCTTCGCGATGATCTCTGCGTGAGCCCGCAATGGGCGGACGCGAATTTCTGTGCTAGAGGCAGCCGACCGCCGGAGACCCCGATGAACACGTCCACCGAACGACCCGAAAATACCGTCGATCCCAAGCTGCTGGAAATTCTGGTCTGCCCGCTGACCAAGGGCCCGCTGGAGTTCGATTCTGCAAAGCAGGAGTTGATCTCGCGCAGCGCCAAGCTGGCTTATCCGATCCGCGACGGCATTCCGATCATGTTGCCGGAAGAGGCGCGCAAGATCGATTGACCTCGTCTCCGAGTCTTCGCCAAACTCTTGCTGCGGCGTATGGGTCCCGGATCGGCGCGCGCTCAGGCGCGCTTGTCCGGGACGACAGTGGAGGGTGTAGCGCCAGCGTCCCGCCTACAACGCCTCGCCCTTCAACAGCCTCGGCACTTCGCCCGTCAACCCTGCGGCCTGGCGGATGAAGAGGTTCTTCAGCGGCGGGGCGCGGTCGACGAGGCCGAGACCGATGTCGCGGACGGTGCGCAGCAAGGTCGACTGGTTGGAGAACAGGAAGTTCAGCGAGTTGGTGGCCACACCCATCGCCATGGTGTCGAAGCGGCGCCAGCGCTGGTAGCGCTCGAGCACGTCGGCGCCGCCGAGATCCATGCCGAGCCGCGCCGCGTCGACGACGACCTCGGCCAGCGCAGCGACATCCTTCAGCCCCATGTTGAGGCCCTGCCCCGCGATGGGGTGGATGACATGGGCGGAATCGCCGACCAGTGCGAGACGCTCGGCGATGAAGGAGCGCGCGACGAAATAGGACAGCGGAAACGCGCGCGGCTTGTCGAGCGCCTTCACCTCGCCGAGATGCAGGCCAAAACGCTGCTCGAGCTCGGCGTGGAATTCCTCATCGCTGAGCGCGATGATGCGCGCGGCCTCGGCGCGTCGCTCGGTCCACACCAGCGAGGAGCGCCTGCCCGAGAGCGGCAGGATCGCAAAGGGTCCCGCCGGCAGAAAGTGTTCTTCGGCGCGGCCCTCGTGATCGCGCTCGTGACCGACGGTGACGACGATGCCGGACTGGTCATACTCCCAGCCATGGGTCGCGATGCCCGCCCGCTCGCGCAGCTTTGAGCGCGCGCCATCGGCGGCGACCAAAAGACTTGCAGCGATCACGCTGCCGTCGCCGAGCGTCACGTCGATGCCTTCGGGGCGCGCGTCATAGGAGGCGACGGTGGTCGCACGCAAATCGATGCCCTCGGCCTCGGCGCGCGCCGTCAGCGCGTCGATCAGGCGGCGGTTCTCGACCATATGCGCAAACGGCTCGCCCGGCGCGACGTCGCCGGCGAAATTGAGGAACACCGGACGGGTGGCGTCTTCCAGCTTGGAATCGGTGACGACCATGTCGAGGATCGGCTGTGCCTCGGCCCTGACGTCGTCCCAGGCGCCGATCGCCTCGAACAGGCGACGGCAGGCGGCCACGATCGCGGTGGCGCGGGGGTCACGGCTCGGCCGCGTGCTGAGCGCGGGATCGGCGACGATGACGGGGATCTCGGGCCCAAGCCCCTGGCGCAACGCCAAGGCCAATGCGAGGCCGGCAAACGCGCCGCCACCAATGACAATGCTACCCTGTACCGACATACCCAAATTCCCGGTCAATTCTCGGTCTTGCTAGCAGACTTGAGCTGGGCGAAACAGTGCGGTGAAACAAGGGCGGAACGGCCCAAATCCGTCATTCCGGGGCGCGCAACGCGCGAACCCGGAATCCAGAGGTTATCAGCTCGAGATTCCGGGTTCGCACTGCGTGCGCCCCGGAATGACGCAGCACCAGAAAGCACCATCATGTCCAAAAGCCTGATCGACCTCATTTCGATCCTCGACCTCGAGCAGCTCGAGGTGAACCTGTTCCGCGGCAACAGCCCGAAGACGAGCTGGCAGCGGGTCTTTGGCGGCCAGGTGATCGGGCAGGCGATGGTCGCGGCCTGCCGTACCGTCGAGGGCCGCCTGCCGCATTCGCTGCATTGCTACTTCATCCTTCCGGGCGATCCGCAGATCCCGATCATCTACCAGGTCGAGCGCCTGCGCGACGGCAAGAGCTATTCGACCCGCCGCGTCACCGCCATCCAGCACGGCAACGCGATCTTCTCGATCATGGTCTCCTTCCATGCCGAGGAAGAGAGTGCTTTCGATCACCAGGATAAGATGCCCGACGTGCCCCCGCCCGAGAAGCTCACGGCGGAGGAGGTGGCGAAGCAGCCGATGTTCAAGGAGATGCCGGAATTCATCCGCCGCTACTATGAATCGGACCGGCCGATCGAGCTGCGTCCCGTCGAGCTCGGTCGCTATTTCGGCCAGAAGATCGACGACGGCCGCATTCATGTCTGGATCAAGACCGCGGCCACGCTGCCGGATGATCCGGCGCTGCACATGTGCGCGCTCGCCTATGCCTCCGACTTCTCGCTGCTCGATGCGATCATGGCACGCTACGGCCGCACGCTGTTCGACAAGCGCATGATGCCGGCGAGCCTCGACCACGCCATGTGGTTTCACCGCCCGTTCCGCGCCGACGAATGGCTGCTCTACGCCCAGGATTCGCCGAGCGCGCGCGGCGGCCGCGGCTTGACTCGTGGCTCGATCTTCAAGCCCGACGGCACGCTGGTCGCCTCCGTCGCGCAGGAAGGCTCCGTGCGCGAACGGCGGTCCTAGACTGGCGCGGTTCTGCGCTCGACGAGTGCGAACTGCGCCATGGTCCACGTGAAATACCAGCGCAGCAGCCACGGAATCGGAATGATCAGAAGGCAGCCGAAACCGAATGCGAGAGTTCGCCACAGCAGCTGAAGGCCGGTGCCGACGAAGATCATCTCGCGCCGCGTTCCCGCGATGTTGCGGCAGATCCAGCGCATCCATGCGGCCATGACCCAGGCCCAGCCGATGATCGTGAACACGGCGAGAAACATCAGGACCTGCCAGCCGATGAAGACCCAGGGGCTGCCGTTGAACGTCATCGGAATCGGCTGACCGTTCGAGCTGACATTGGCGACGACCCAGCGCATCACCATCCAGGACAGGAATGCCTGGATAGGGATCCCCACAAGCTGAAACAGGTCGCCGAAAAGTCCCGCATAGCCCACCAGCGCCAGCGCGATGAAGACGTACCAGACATCGCCGACCTCTCCGGTGAAGCCGATGTTCGGTCGTTGCGGAACGTGGATGCGCGGGAAGAGCCAGCGGTAGTAAGCGGTGGCGGTCCAGGGAGCCGGCACCACGACGGCGTTGCCGATCACCAGCAGGATGCACCATCCCAGGAACGACCACAGCGGCAGATCTACCGAGAGCCGGCCTTGCCCGTCGCCGCTCGAAGCCGCCGCCGGCGATCCGCCGGGCACCAGACCGGGGACCGCGCCGGCCTTTTGCCAGCCCGCCATCCCCTCGGTCCAGACCAGCGTGTCTGACCGCACGATGCCCCGTGCGATCAGATCGCGAAACTGGGCCTCCGGGAACGGCCCCTTCTGCTGGCCCTCGGATGCGTGAAACCAGAGTCGATGCGACATCTACGTCTGCTCGCTACCGAAGGCCCGCGGCCGTCACATCGCCGCCTGCGACCCGCGTGGCGCAAGCACGGTCTGCGAGGCGAACCAGTTCATGATCCAGCGGTACACCCACGGAATCGGGATGATCAGGGTGCACAGGATCGCTGCGACGATGCCGCGCCAGAGGATGTCGAGACCCGAGCCCTTGAACACGATCTCGCGCCGCGTGCCTTCGATGCTGCGGCAGAACCAGCGCATCTGAGCTGCGGCGACCCAGGCCCAGCCGATGATGGTGATGATGGAAATCGCGAACAGCAGATTCCAGCCGATATAGGCCCAGACCGAACCGGTGAAGCTGAAGCCGAGCGGCTGCCCGTTGGAAGCAAGGTTTGCGATCATCCATTTGATCAGCAGCCAGTAGAGCACGAGCTGGACGATGAACAGCAGATTGCTCAGCAACTGGCTGCCGATGAAGCCGATCGCGATCGCCAGAACGATGAAGCCGAAGAACCAGGGCACCAGCGTCATCGCGCTGCCGGTGAAGCTGAGATTGGGCCGCCCGGGAACCCTGACGCAGGGCACGATCCATTTCATGTACCAGACGAACAGCCACGGCACCGGGATGACAAAGCACGAGCCGATCACGAGCACGAGCGTGCGCCAGGTGAAGTCGAGAATGCCGAAATCGACCGACAGCGATCCTCCGCCGGCGCCACCGCCCGCATAACCACCACCGCCCATCATCGGCGGTCCGCCCGCCGGGATCATCGGCGGCGCGCCGCCGCCCCCGACCAGGCCGGGGATTTCGGCCGCCTTCTGCCAGCCGGCCATGCCCTCGGTCCACACCAGCGTATCCGGGCGCACGACGCCCTGGGCGACGAGATCGCGGAACTGCCCTTCCGGAAAGGGCCCCTGCTGCTTGCCCTCGGATGCGTAGAACCAACTCGCCATGAAACGTCCCCCTCAAACATACTTATGTACCAGCCGGGACGCTTGGGTTCACCGCATCCATGCCGAAAATGCATTGTGAAGGATGAACGGTTGCCCTGTACAGAGGCGGCCGTTCACATGACCGCCCTTGGCCAAACGTTTTTCCGCTTCAATCTGCAACTTTTTTGTGCCATTTGCCCGGAAAGATGCCAGATTGACGCAGCGCCGTGGACATACGGCGCGGCGCATCCCGGGGAAATAGGCCTGACCATGAAGCTCGTCGTCGCGATCATCAAACCCTTCAAGCTCGATGAGGTCCGCCAGGCCCTGACGTCGATCGGCGTCCACGGCATGACCGTGACCGAAGTGAAGGGCTACGGCCGCCAGAAGGGCCACACCGAGATCTATCGCGGCGCCGAATATGTCGTGAATTTCCTGCCGAAGCTGCGCATCGAGATCGCGGTCGCTTCCGACGTCGCCGACAAGGCGGTCGCCGTGATCACCGCGACCGCGCGCACGGGGCAGATCGGCGACGGCAAGATCTTCGTCACGCCGATCGACCATGCACTGCGCATCCGCACCGGCGAGACCGACAGCGACGCGCTCTAAATCTTAGTTTCGACGCGTTTTCTTCGCGCGAACCGTTATCCGCTTCGCTCGAAAACGCTTCGCTCTTCTTTGATCGCACCGGGGCAACGACGCCGGATCGTGCGACGCCAATTGATGCCGGGGGGAACGATATGGCGGGAATGTTGCGGCGCGCGGCTTCGATGGCTGCGCCGATTGGAGTTGCGCTGGCCATGGCCGCGCCTGCATATGCGGCGGATTCCGAGATCAACACGGCCGACACGGCCTGGATGATCGTCGCCACCGCGCTGGTGCTGATGATGACGATCCCGGGGCTTGCGCTGTTCTATTCCGGCATGGTGCGCAAGAAGAACGTGCTCGCCACCATGGCGCAGAGCCTTGCCGCCGTGACCATGATCTCCATCCTCTGGGTCGCGTTCGGCTATTCGCTGTGCTTCGTCGGCGACGGTCCGTGGATCGGCACGCTCGACCGCTGGTTTCTCGCCGGCATGACCATGGACAGCGTCAATCCGGCCGCGAAGACCATCCCGGAAGCGCTGTTCATGCTGTACCAGATGACGTTTGCCATCATCACGGTGGCGCTGGTCGCGGGCTCGGTCGCCGACCGGATGCGGTTCTCCGCTTACCTCCTGTTCTCCGTCGCCTGGTTCATCTTCGTCTACATTCCGCTGGCGCATTGGGTCTGGGGCGGCGGCTTCCTCAACAGCATGGGCGTGCTGGATTTCGCGGGCGGTCTCGTCGTGCATCTGTCGGCCGGTACCGGCGGCCTCGTTGCGGCGAAGGTGATGGGGCGCCGCCACGGCTACGGCACAGAAAATCTCTCGCCGTTCGACCTGTCGCTCGCGGTGATGGGCACCGGCTTGTTGTGGGTCGGCTGGTTCGGCTTCAACGGCGGCTCGGCGGGCGCGGCCAATTCACGTGCCGTGATGGCGATCATCGCCACCCACCTCGCTGCCTGCTCGGGCGCGCTGACCTGGGGCGCGATCGAATGGTCGACGCGGCGCAAGCCCTCCGTGCTCGGCATGATCTCCGGCGCGGTCGCAGGGCTCGGCACCATCACGCCGGCCTCCGGCTTCGTGGCGCCCTGGCACGGCATCGTCATCGGCATCCTCGCCGGTGCTGTCTGCTACTGGGCCTGCACCTGGCTGAAGCACCGCTTCAACTATGACGATTCGCTCGACGTGTTCGGCGTCCACGGCATCGGCGGCCTGACCGGGACCCTGCTCGCCGGCGTATTCGCAACCAGCGCGATCGGCGGCACCGCCGGCCTGATCGAGGGCCACCCGCAGCAGTTGCTGATCCAGTTCTATGGCGTCGCCGTCACCTTCGTCTGGTCGGCGGGCGTGAGCTTCATCCTGCTCAAGCTGGTCGGCCTGTTCGTGCCTTTGCGCGTATCCCGTGAGCACGAGCTTGAAGGTCTCGATATTTCGCAGCACGGCGAAGCCCTGCAGTAAGAGCTTGCGCAACACATAAGTGTATGCTTATGTATTGCCATGACCGAAGCCGACATCTTCAAGGCGCTGGCCGATCCGACGCGCCGCAGGGTCTTTGAGAAGCTCGCCGGCGGAAGCCTGAATGCCAGCGCTCTGCGCGATGGTCTGGAGATCAGCCAACCCGCGATGTCGCAGCATCTCGCTGTGCTGCGCGATGCAGGCCTCGTGCGCGAGCAGCGGCAGGGCCGCTTTGTGAATTACGAAGTCGACCCGAACGGAATCGTCGCCATCGGGGCATGGCTTGCGCGCTACCGCGCCTACTGGCCGAAGCGCATGGAAGCACTCGCCGACCTCCTCAAGGACATGGATCAATAAGGATCTGGATCAATGAGCGACCTCGTGAAGCCTGATCATCCCGATCAAAGCCTGGTGCTGGAATTTGAGTTCGACGCACCGCCGGCAAAAGTCTGGCGCGCCGTCACCATTCCGGCTTTGCGCGAGCGCTGGCTGCCGGATTGCGACCTTGCCCGTGCCGAGCCGGAATCATCGATTCCCGGCGAGGAGGTGCGCTACCGGCTTCGCGATTCCGAACCGCCGTTCCGCGAGAGCCGCGTCACCCTCCGGATCGAGCGGCATGAAGACGGCCGCACCCGCTTACGCATCATCCAGCAGCCCTGCGACATCACGACAGAGCTGCCGCGGCCGGCCAATACCAATTGCTGCCTGATGCGCGCGGCGGCCTAGCACAAGAGACTTCATCACCTGCAGACATGGAGGTCGCCGATGCGCGACATGCTTCAGCTCGTCCCTATGGTCGTCGAACAATCAGCGCGTGGCGAACGATCCTTCGACATCTACTCGCGGCTGCTGCGCGAACGCATCATCTTCCTCAACGGCGAGGTCAATGACGCGATGTCCGGGCTGGTCTGCGCGCAGCTGCTGTTCCTGGAGGCGGAGAATCCGAACAAGCCGATCAATCTCTACATCAACTCCTATGGCGGCGTGGTGACCAGTGGCCTTGCGATGTACGACACCATGCAGTTCATCAAGGCGCCGGTGCATACGCTGTGCATGGGCACCGCGCGCTCGATGGGCTCGTTTCTGCTGATGGCCGGCGAGCCCGGTCACCGTGCCGCGCTGCCCAATGCGAGCCTTCACGTGCATCAGCCGCTCGGCGGCTTTCAGGGCCAGGCGTCCGACATCCTGATCCACGCCAACGAAATGCAGCAGACCAAGCGGCGCATCATCCGCCTCTATGCGCAACATTGCGGGCGTTCCGAACAAGAGGTGGAACGGACCCTCGACCGCGACCACTTCATGACGGCGCAGCAGGGGGTCGAGTGGGGCCTGGTCGACAGGGTCTTTGCGGAGCGCGAGGCCGCCTGACGTTCCGACGGCGGTTCCGACCGGATGCTCCACCAGAAGCTTGTCCCGCCGACAGGGCGGCACTTGCGCGCATCCAGTGGGCACAAGGGTCGGCAACTTGATATTTCGCGGCACCGCCAAGTCGTTCCGGAACCCTCTACTGTATTTAAATACCGTATTGCTGCCCGACACATGAGCAACATTGTGTCGGCAGCCTGTCGTGCTCGTGTTTTGAGCAGACATGACCACGTTTTGGGCGCGACGGAATAGCGCACTGCACCGCAATACCCGTCGAACGCGAAAACCCCCGTTTTCATAGTCCGTTAGGCAACACGCCCGATCTGGCACGGCATTTGATTCTAAGGGTCCCGGCTGTGCCCGCGTAGTGAACTTCTCCCTCGTGGCGAACCAGTCGAGAACGCCCGGCCACGTCCGGACCGGGCCCAAGCGGGGATAGGACCCATGAAAATTGTTATGGCGATTATCAAGCCATTCAAGCTGGAAGAAGTCCGTGACGCCCTGACCGCCATCGGCGTTCACGGTCTCACGGTGACGGAAGTCAAGGGATATGGCCGCCAGAAGGGCCATACGGAAATCTATCGCGGCGCCGAATATGCCGTGAGCTTCCTGCCCAAGATCAAGATCGAGGTCGCTGTCGCCTCCGACCAGGTCGACAAGACCATCGACGCCATCACGTCCGCTGCGAAAACCGGGCAGATCGGCGACGGCAAGATCTTCGTCATCAACCTCGACCACGCGGTGCGCATCCGCACCGGCGAGGCCGATGCCGCGGCCCTTTGATTTCGCGCTCAACCTTATCCAATCAGGAGTGAATAATATGACGTTCAAGCGTCCCTATGGCGCGGGATTGGCGGCTCTCGCAGTCGGCCTGTTCGCTGCGACCGCAGCCTACGCCGAGCCAACGGTCAACAAGGGAGACAACGCCTGGATGCTGACATCGACAGTGCTCGTGCTGTTGATGACCATCCCCGGCCTCGCGCTGTTCTACGGCGGTCTCGTCCGCTCCAAGAACATGCTCTCGGTCCTGATGCAGGTGTTCTACACCGTCTGCGTCGTCACCGTGATCTGGGCGGTCTACGGTTACAGCCTCGCTTTCACCGGCGGCTCCGACTTCATCGGCGGCTTCTCCAAGGCCTTCATGATGGGCGTCACCACCGACTCGAAGGCCGCGACCTTCTCGGTCGATGCCAACATCTCGGAGCTCATCTACATGTGCTTCCAGATGACCTTCGCGGCGATCACGCCCGCGCTCATCGTCGGCGCCTTCGCCGAGCGCATGAAGTTCTCGGCGATCGCCCTCTTCATCCCGCTCTGGGTCACGCTGATCTACTTCCCCATCGCGCACATGGTCTGGTACTGGCCGGGCCCGGACATGATCCAGGATGCGGCCAAGGCTCTGGCTGCGGCGGGTGATGCGGCGGCGAAGACCGCGGCGCAGGCCAAGCTCGACGAGATCAACGCCGACGCCGGCTGGATCTTCAAGAAGGGCGCGATCGACTTCGCTGGCGGCACCGTGGTGCACATCAACGCCGGCATCGCAGGCCTCGTCGGCGCTCTCCTGATCGGCAAGCGCGTCGGCTACGGCAAGGAGCTGATGGCTCCGCACTCGCTGACGATGTCGATGATCGGCGCCTCGCTGCTCTGGGTCGGCTGGTTCGGCTTCAACGCCGGCTCCAACCTCGAAGCCAATGGCGGCGCTGCGCTTGCCATGACCAACTCCTTCGTCGCCACCGCAGCCGCCGCGCTGTCGTGGATGTTCGCGGAGTGGATCATCAAGGGTCATCCGTCGGTGCTCGGCGTCATCTCCGGCGCTGTCGCGGGCCTCGTGGCCGTCACCCCTGCCGCCGGCTTCTCCGGCGTGATGGGCGCGATCGTCCTCGGCCTCATCGTCGGCGTGGTCTGCCTGTTCTTCTGCACCGTCGTGAAGAACGCGCTCGGCTATGATGACAGCCTCGACGTGTTCGGCGTGCACTGCATCGGCGGCATCGTCGGCGCTCTCGGCACCGGCATTCTCGTCAACCCCGCCCTCGGCGGCGCCGGCATCATCGACTACACCGCGATCCCGCCGAAGGTTGCCGACTACGACTTCGCAGCGCAGATGATGTCCCAGATCTGGGGCGTCGGCACCACGCTGGTGTGGTCGGGCGTCGGTTCGGCGATCCTCTACAAGGTCGTCGACGTGATCGTCGGTCTGCGCACCAATGTCGAGAGCGAGCGTGAAGGCCTCGACATCACCGAGCACACCGAGCGCGCCTACAACATGTAACTCCTCCCGGGCGCGGTCTCCCCGGAGATCGCGCCCAGAACTACGGTTCGGGCACATACCCGGCAATGCCCTGACCGTTGAGGGGCTCCAGCGCAAGCTGGAGCCCCTTTCTTTTGACCGGAGCGCCGAAGAAAAAGATTGCCATCGGCACCGCCCACGCAGAAATATCGACCTCAAGAACAACAATCGGGAGGACGTCATGCATTTGGAAGGTGGATGCTATTGCGGCGCGGTGCGCTACAAGGCCGAAGGCGATCCGATGATGCAGGCCCAGTGTCACTGCCGGGAGTGCCAGTACATCTCGGGCGGCGCGCCCAACACTTTCATCGCGATGCCGGCGGCCGGCTTCAGCTACACCAAGGGACAGCCCAAGCAATTCACCCGCAAGGACCTCGAACGCGCGGTCACGCGCGAGTTCTGCGCCGAATGCGGCACCCATCTGGTGACCAAGGTTCCGGGCCTGCCCGCCGCGATCCTGAAGGTCGGCACGCTGGACGATCCGGCCCAGTTCCATCCGCAGATGGCGATCTACACCTGCGACATGCAGGAATTTCATGCGATCCCGCCCGGCATGAAGACATTCGAGAGGCTGCCGGGGCACTGACGCGCCTGATTCTGCGAAGCTCGTCATGGCCGGGCTTGTCCCGGGCATCCACGTTCTTGAGTGCCGCCCGGAAGGCGTGGATGGCCGGGTCAAGCCCGGCCATGACGCAGCTCCCGAACAGCCTCCCATCCCGTTGTTATCCGGCCCCATTATTCCTGCTCTGGACGGAGGCGGCGGCCGATGGTTAATCGCGTCTTAACCTCGCCCTATCTATGGTGAACTGAACCGCTTTCCCGCCGGCGCCGTGCTGCGACCGGCCGTTCCAAGAGTACTGGCGCCCAGAATGGCTCTGACCGCTTCAACCCGTGCGCCGCAGGGCGGTGGTAGCTCCGATTCCGCACGCTCGCCCTTCGTCCGGCTGAACGAGCTGTTGGCGCCGCATCAGCCAGGCAAGCCCTTGATTTCGCTTGCGGTCGGCGAGCCCCAGCATCCCGTGCCCGACTTCGTCGGTCCGGTGCTGGCCAAGCACATTGCCGATTTCGGCCGTTACCCGATGAACCAGGGCACCGAGCCGTTCCGGAACGCTGCAGGCGCCTGGCTGTCGTCGCGCTTCAAGCTGCCGCGGCCGCTCGACCCCAAGTCCGAGATTCTCGTCCTCAATGGCAGCCGCGAGGGCCTGTTCCTCGCCGCGATCGCTGCCGCGCGCTATGTCGGCCCGCGGCCCGGCAAGCCCGCGATCCTGATGCCGAACCCGTTCTATCCGGTCTATGGCGCCGGCGCCTTAGCTGCAGCCTGCGAGCCGGTCTATCTGCCGACCACCGTGGAAAACGGCTTCCTGCCCGATCTCGACGCCATCGACGAGGCGACTTTGGCGCGCACCGTGGCATTCTATCTGGCCTCGCCTGCCAATCCGCAAGGCTCGGTCGCCTCGCGCGATTACTTCACGCGCCTGAAGAGCCTCGCCGACCGCCACGGCTTCATGATCCTCAGCGACGAGTGCTATTCGGAGATCTACACCCGCGAAGCGCCGGGCAGTGCGCTCGAATGCGCCGGTCCCGACTTCGCGCGCGTGGCTGCGTTCCAGTCATTGTCGAAGCGCTCGAACCTGCCGGGCCTGCGGGTCGGCTTCGCTGCCGGCGACAAGAAATTCATCGGCATGTTTCTCGAGCTGCGCAACATCGCTGCGCCCCAGGTGCCGGTGCCGCTCCAGCACGTCGCGACCTTTGCCTATGGCGACGAGGCGCATGTCGAGGAGAACCGCAGGCTGTACCGGATCAAGTTCGATCTCGCCGACCAGATCATCGGCAACCGCTACGGCTATCGCCGGCCCGATGCCGGCTTCTGCGTCTGGCTCAACACATCCGAGATCGGCGACGACGTCTCCGTGACGCTCAAGCTTTTCAAGGAAGCAGGCGTGCGCGTGGTGCCCGGCAGCTTCTTGGCGCGGCAGCAGCCTGACGGATTCAATCCCGGCGCGGGCTACATTCGCCTCGCGCTGGTGCAGGATGGCGAGACCACGGCGCAGGCGCTGCATCGTCTGGTCGAGACTCTGGGTTAGGCGGGGCCCGTGAGCATGTCGGCAATCGAACGTGTCATTCCACTGGTCGGCCATCTGCCGCCGTCGATCCGCGAGGGTCTGGCGCGACGCATGCGCGAGCTCAGCGGCCTCGGCCTGATCGCGCTGGCAGGCATCGCCTCGACCGCGCTGATGACCTGGTCGGTGCAGGATCCCAGCCTCAGCCATGCGACCTCGCGGCCGATCCGCAACATCCTCGGTTATGCCGGCGCGATCGGCGCCGATCTTGCGATGCAGATCCTCGGACTCGGCGCGATCATGCTGGTCCTGACCGTCGCGGTCTGGGGCTGGCGCATGATGACGCATCGCGCGTTCGATCGCGAAGCCCTGCGGCTCGGCTCCTGGATTCTCTGCACGGTGATCGCGGCGGGCTTCGTCAGTTGCTGGCCGCATGGCGGTGCATGGCCGCTGCCGACCGGCCTCGGCGGCGTGGTCGGCGATGCCCTGGTGCGCGCGCCCGCGGTGATTTTCGGGCCGCCCGGCACGATCTATCGCATCGTGCTGGGCACGATCCTGTTCGCCGCGATGACGGCGACCTTCCTGATCGCCTGCGGCCTCGGCGCGCGCGAGCATGACGAACTCCCCGATATCGAGGAGGACGACAAGCCGCTCGAGGAGGACGAGGACAGCGATCGCGGCTCGGTGTCGCTGGGCTGGCTGTTCCATGCGCTGATGAGCACAAAGGCGCGGCTGATCTGGCTCTGTGGCGCCGCCTACCGCTCGCTGGTCTCGAGCGGACCGAAGACCAAGGCCGCCAGCTTCAGCCGCCAGGAGCCGAATCTCGGCGGCGGCCGCGCCGCGCCGTCGATCTCGCCGCGGTCCGACGAGGAGGATTACGAGGATCAGCACGAGGAAGCGGAGGAAGAAGAGGAGGAAGAGGAAGAGCCGGCCGCGCGCGCCCCACGCAAGAAGGCTGCCCCGAAAGCTCCTGCCAAGAAATCCTCCGACAAGTTCGATCTGCCGTCCGTCTCCATGCTGGCCGCGCCGAAGGCGGGCGACCGGCAGCCGCTCAGCAAGGCCGAGCTCGAAACCAATTCGCGTTCGCTCGAAGGCGTGCTCCAGGATTTCGGCGTGCGCGGCGAAATCGTCAAAGCCAATCCGGGCCCCGTCGTCACGCTGTACGAGCTGGAGCCCGCACCCGGCATCAAGTCCTCGCGCGTGATCGGGCTTTCCGACGACATCGCGCGATCGATGAGCGCGCTGTCGGCGCGCGTCGCGGTCGTGCCCGGCCGCAACGCGATCGGCATCGAATTGCCGAACGCGCATCGCGAGAAGGTTTACCTGCGCGAGCTGCTGGTGGCGAAGGAGGCGACCGACACGGTGGCGAAGCTGCCGCTCTGCCTCGGCAAGACCATCGGTGGCGACCCCGTCATCATCGACCTCGCCCGCACGCCGCACATGCTGATCGCCGGCACCACCGGCTCCGGCAAATCGGTCGCCATCAACACCATGATCCTCAGCCTGGTCTACCGGCTGCGTCCCGATCAGTGCCGCTTGATCATGGTCGATCCGAAGATGCTCGAACTGTCCGTCTATGACGGCATCCCCCATCTGCTGACGCCCGTCGTGACCGACCCGAAGAAGGCGGTGGTCGCGCTGAAATGGGCGGTGCGCGAGATGGAAGAGCGCTACAAGAACATGGCCAAGCTCGGTGTCCGCAACATCGACGGCTACAACACGCGCCTGCTCGAGCTGAAAGCCAAGGGCGAGGAGCCGACGCGCACGGTGCACACAGGCTTCGACAAGGAAACCGGCAAGGCGATCTACGAGGAAGAGAAGCTCTCCCTCGATCCGCTGCCCTACATCGTCATCATCGTCGACGAGATGGCCGACCTGATGATGGTCGCCGGCAAGGACATCGAAGGCGCGGTGCAGCGCCTGGCGCAGATGGCGCGCGCCGCCGGCCTGCACGTGATCCTGGCGACGCAGCGTCCGTCGGTCGACGTCATCACCGGCACCATCAAGGCGAACTTCCCGACCCGCATCGCCTTCCAGGTGACGTCCAAGATCGACAGCCGCACCATTCTCGGCGAAATGGGCGCCGAGCAGCTGCTGGGCCAGGGCGACATGCTCTACATGGCGGGCGGCGGCCGCATCAGCCGCGTGCACGGACCCTTTGCCTCCGACGAGGAAGTCGAGAAGGTGGTGCGCCACCTCAAGACGCAGGGCCAGCCGGAATATCTCGAGGCGGTCACGGCCGAAGAGCCCTCCGAAGACGAGGACGGCGGCGCCGTGTTCGACGCCAGCGGCATGGGTGCGGACGGCGGCGGGGATCTGTTCACGCAGGCGGTTGCGATCGTCAAACGCGACCGCAAGGCCTCGACCAGCTACATCCAGCGCCGCCTGCAGATCGGCTACAACCGCGCCGCATCGCTGATGGAGCGGATGGAACTGGAAGGCATCGTCGGACCCGCCAACCACGCCGGCAAGCGCGAGATTCTGGTCGAGGAAGAAGACAGCCATATGTGAGGCGAGGAGCCTCGACACATCATTTCACGCAAAATCGATATCTGCTTTTGCCCGAAATCACGCTAAAAGGCGCCTAGCCATACAGGACGACGCGTTGATCAGACATCCGGACATTCGATTCGCTGCCACCATCGCTGCGCGAAGCGCGCGCGTGGCCGGCGTGCTGCTCGTCACCGCGGCGATGGTGACCGCTTCGTCCCTCGCCCAGACCGTTCCCGTGCCGAAGCCCGCGCCGAAGGGCCGCGATGGTGCTCAATCCGGAGGCGGTGGGCCCGCCGTCACCGGCGCGACGCAACCGCCGCCGAACCCGGTGATCCCGGATCCGCGCCGCAACGTGCCGAGCAGCATCTTCCAGACCTTCGACGCCAACCAGAAGGCACAGGCCGCCAAGGTCAGCGCCTATCTGTCATCGCTGTCGACGCTGGTCGGGAATTTCGTCCAGGTCGGCCCCGACGGCAGCAAGACGCAGGGCGATTTCTACATCCAGAAGCCGGGCAAGGTCCGCTTCGAATATGACGCGCCGAGCCCGATCGACATCGTCGCCGATGGTTCGTCCCTGGTGGTGCGTGACCGCAAGCTCGCGACACAGGACGTCTATCCACTGTCGCAGACGCCGCTGCGCTTCCTGTTGTCCGACCGCATCGACCTGATGAAGGACACCAATGTCGTCGGCGTCTCGGCCGACGACGTCTTCGTCAGCGTCACCATCGAGGAGAAGCAGGCCCTGGTCGGCACCAGCCGCCTTCTGCTGATGTTCGGCGCCAAGGACGGCCAGCTCAAGCAATGGACCGTCACCGATCCGCAGGGCTACGACACCACGATCGCGGTCTACAACCTGGATTCGAGCAAGAAGCTCGATCCCAGCATGTTCAAGATCGATTTCACCAATTACGGCCCGGCGCCGGGCTGAGCTCTCGTGTCCCGGACGCGCTGCAACGTTCTTGGCGTTGCTGCGCAGAGCCGGACCCAGTGCGCGGCTCAAATGAGCCCCGGCTCAGCAGCGCGTCACTTCGTGCCGCGCAGCGTCCGGGGCACGAGAGTGTGCCCACCGCTCGCCTCGCCAAGCTCGAAAAGACGTGGGCACGCTTCGCTTTGCCCACCTACGAGAGCTCGCTGTGGACAAGCATTTTCCCCGCACCAATCCGTGCTAAGACGCATTTCCCATGCGTTTTTCCCTGACAACCTGGAACATCAATTCGGTGCGGCTGCGCATCGACCTGGTCGCGAAATTCCTCAAGAGCGCGCGGCCGGACGTGCTGTGCCTCCAGGAGACCAAGTGCATCGACGATGCCTTTCCGCTGAAGCGCTTCAAGCGGCTCGGCTATGAGCACGTCGCGCTGAACGGGCAGAAAGGCTATCACGGCGTTGCCATCGTCTCGAAGATTCCGTTCGAGTCGACCGACATCCGCACCTTCTGCGATAAGGTGGATTCGCGGCACATTTCCGTGTCCTTCGGTGACAAAGCCAACATCGCGAAGCCGCTGGTGCTGCATAATTTCTACGTGCCCGCCGGCGGCGACATTCCAGATCCCGCGTTGAACGAGAAGTTCGACCACAAGCTTCGCTTCCTCGACGAGATGAAAGCGTGCGAGCCGCTGCACCCGCGCGGCGAGGATCGTCACATCCTGGTCGGCGATCTCAACGTCGCCCCGCACGAGAACGACGTGTGGTCGCACAAGCAGCTTCTGAAGGTTGTCTCGCATACGCCTGTCGAGACGGAGAAGCTTAAGGCGGCGCTCGAAGCCGGCGAATGGGTCGACGTCGCACGCGACCGCATTCCGATGTCGGAGAAGGTCTATACGTGGTGGAGCTACCGCTCCGCCGACTGGACCGTCGGCGACCGCGGCCGCCGACTCGACCACATCTGGGTCTCGCGCGCGCTGAAGGATGCGGTCAGCGATTTCAAGATTTTGCGCGACGCGCGGAGCTGGGAGCGTCCATCGGACCATGTGCCTGTGACGGTGACGCTGGAGGTCTAGGCCTCCGTCGTCATTCCGGGTTCGCGCTGCGCGCGCCCCGGAATGACGAGAGAGCTACGACGTCAGCTTAGCGCCCGCCATCAGGATGTCGCTGGCGATCTGACTTGAGCGCACCGCGAATTCGTCACGCAGACGTACCGCCGCCGCCGGATCGCTTTCGAGCACGCGCTGGAACAGGCTGCGGGCGACGCGGATGACGGAGGAGTGCTCCAGCGCGATCGCGCTCGACGGCCGCTTCATCGGCACCACCAGCGCAAGCTCGCCGATCAACGCGCCGGGACCGGCGATCATTTCGGCGCCTGCGCCGTCCTCGACCCGGAAGGCGCCGCGCTGGACCACGAAGCCGGCATCGGCGGCGTCGCCGAGGTTGAACAGGGTATCGCCGCGAACGAAGTCGCGCTGCTCGGAGCCGATCGCCAGCATGCGCAACGAGGCGTCGCCCAACAGGCGCAGTGTCGGGACTCGCTCGAGAAGCGCTACGTCGTCGTCGATTGACATTCAGATCCGAGGCTCAAGGGCATGCGATCTAAAACGATTCGCACGCCCCTCAAGCGTATCACGGCACCAGCTTGTAGCCACCGGCTTCGGTGACCAGGATTTCCGGGTTGGCGGCATCCTTCTCGATCTTCTGGCGCAGACGGTAGATGTGGGTTTCCAGCGTGTGGGTGGTGACGCCGGAATTATAGCCCCAGACCTCCTGAAGCAGGGTCTCGCGCGACACCGGCATCTGGCCGGCGCGGTAGAGGAAGCGGAGGATGGCAGTTTCCTTCTCCGTGAGCCGCACCTTGCGCGCATTGGCGGCGGTGAGCATCTTGGAGCCGGGCCGGAAGGAGTAGGGGCCGACCGAGAACACCGCGTCCTCGCTGGCCTCGTGCTGGCGGAGCTGGGCGCGGATGCGGGCCAGCAGGACCGCGAAGCGGAAGGGCTTCGCCACATAGTCGTTGGCGCCGGATTCCAGCCCCAAAATCGTGTCGGAATCGGTGTCGTGCCCGGTCAGCATGATGATCGGGGCCTTGAAACCGCCCTTGCGCAGGGAGCGGACTACCTCGCGGCCGTCGGTGTCGGGCAGGCCGACATCCATCAGAACAAGGTCGGGGGCATTGGCCTTGGCGGCGCTCGCGCCCTTGGCGCCGGTATCGACGGCGGAGGCTTCGAATTCTTCGTGCAGCGATAATTGCTCCACCAACGTGTCACGCAGATCGGTATCGTCATCCACGATCAGGATCTTGCGGGCATTGGCCATAGGGGGTCATCCTTTTGGGGTCCGACTCGGCGCGCAAGCATGCTGCACCCAGCCGTGAGGGAAGTTTAGGGGTCGCTGTTGTTATTGTTGTTCGTGTTGAAGTAGTGGGCTGTTACCGATTCACAAGCCGGAAGCACTCTAACCCAGAATAGCAGGGCGTTTTGATGAATG
The DNA here is from genome assembly GCF_006658625.1 of Bradyrhizobium sp. UNPF46. Taxonomy (NCBI): domain Bacteria; kingdom Pseudomonadati; phylum Pseudomonadota; class Alphaproteobacteria; order Hyphomicrobiales; family Nitrobacteraceae; genus Bradyrhizobium; species Bradyrhizobium sp. UNPF46. The sequence goes on along the minus strand of NZ_LFJB01000040.1, from coordinate 104,890 downwards.
TCCTGTAATGAATTCGACATTACACGTTCACATGAAAAATAAAGCAGCTTCAGCTAGTTACACCACAAATCAAGGTGCCGGACCGCTGTCCGCGATCCGCGTTAAGCCTGCGGCCGGGAATCCGCGCCGGGGCTGGCTGTTGGCCGGAGCTCTGACCATACCGGTCGCACTGGGGAGGGGCGGCATCCTCGCCAACAAGCGCGAGGGTGACGGCGGCACCCCGAGGGGCAGCTTCCATCCCAGGCGCCTGTGGTGGCGGAGCGACCGGCATAGCCGTCCGCAGAGCTTCTTGCCGGCCCGGATCATCACCGGCGAGGACGCCTGGTGCGAGGATCCCAGGGACCGCCATTACAACCAGGGCATCCGGCTTCCCGAGGGGCAGGGCGGTGACCGGCTCAAGCGCGCCGACCATCTCTACGACTTCATCATCGAAATCGACCACAACACCCGGCCGCGCATCGCCGGCCGCGGCAGCGCGGTGTTCCTGCACCTTGCCCGCGACAATTTCGGCCCGACGGCGGGCTGCGTCTCGATGACCAAGGCGGCGATGCTACAATTGCTGCGACGGCTGGGACCAAGAACAAGAATCATCATCGGGTGAGGGGACATGCTCGGGAAGGATCAGATCGCGGCCGCATCGCGCGTGCTCGACCGGCATTGGCGTGACGGCACCAAGCTCGATGCGCTGGAAGAACAGTTGCGGCCACAGAGCCGCGCTGACGGCTACGCCATCCAGGCCGCACTCGAAACGCAATCGCCTGGAAAATTGTTCGGCTGGAAGATCGCAGCAACGAGCGAGTCCGGACAGAGGCACATCAATGTCGCGGGGCCGCTGGCCGGTCGCATCATGAGCGACACCGTGATTGCCGATGGCGGCACCGCATCGATGAAGGGCAACGCGATGCGCGTCGGCGAGCCGGAATTTTGTTTTCGCATGGGACGCGATCTGCCGCCCCGCGCAACGCCGTACACCGTCGACGAAGTGCTCGCCGCCGTCGACACCTTGCATCCCGCGATCGAAATTCCGGATTCGCGCTTCGTCGATTTCGCCGGCGCCGGCGAAGCGCAGCTCATCGCCGACAATGCCTGCGCGCATCTGTTCGTGCTGGGCGCGGCGACATCCGCGAATTGGCGCGCAATGGATCTCGTCGAGGAACGGCCGCAGATCACGTTGCGCGGCCGGCATTATATCGGCCACGGCAAGAACGTGCTCGGCGATCCCCGCGCTGCACTCGCCTGGCTTGCCAACGAGCTCTCCGGGCTCGGCATCACCTTGCGGGCAGGGCAGGTGGTGACCACGGGCACGTGCCATTCGCCGCTGCCGATCGAGGCCGGCGATCATTTCGCGGTGGATTTTGGCGTCCTGGGGAAAGCGTCGGTGGGATTCGTGTAAACGTCGCCGTCATTGTGAGCATCGCACTTCGCGCACGTGCCCCGGACGCAGCGCAGCGCCCTTAGCGGTGCGCTGCAGAGGCGGGGCCCATTTCGCCGCATTGTACCTTGTTGCTCTGGGTCCCGGCTCTGCACTGCAACGCTTCGGCGTTGCAGCTTGTCCGGGACACGAGAGCGAGCCTCATCGATCCACCTTAGTGGGGCAGCCGTCGCCAGCAGCTCTCACCGATGCCCGAAGATCGCGCTACCCACGCGCACATGGGTGGCGCCGAGCATGATGGCGGTGGCAAAATCCGCGCTCATGCCCATCGACAGATTCTTCAATCCATTGCGCGCGGCGATCTTGGCGGTCAGCGCGAAATGCGCCGCCGGCGGCTCGTCGACCGGGGGGATGCACATCAGCCCGGAGATCGTCAGCCCATAGGTGTCGCGGCAGCTGGCGAGGAAGGCATCGGCCTCGCCGGGCGCGACGCCGGCCTTCTGCGGCTCCTCGCCGGTATTGATCTGGACGAAGAGCTGCGGGTGCTTGTTCTGGGATTCGATTTCCTTGGCTAACGCTTGGCAAATGCTCGGACGGTCGACCGAGTGGATGGCATCGAACAGCGCGACCGCCTCTTTCGCCTTGTTCGATTGCAGCGGTCCGATCAGATGCAGCGCGATGCCGGGGTAAGCAGACATTAACGCGGGCCACTTGCTCTTGGCCTCCTGCACCCGATTCTCGCCGAATACGCGCTGTCCGGCCTCGATGATCGGGGAAATGGCATCCGCGGCGAAAGTCTTGGACACCGCGATCAGCGTCACGGTGGCGCGATCGCGTCGCGCATCCCTGCAGGCGCGGGCGATTTCGGCTTCGACCGCGGCGAGCGCGTTTGGTGAATGGCCGGTTACCGGCGCGGCGTTGGCTTCTGTCATGAGGTCGATTGATTAAGGTCGTAACCTGGGTAAGTCCAATTTTACCGAGTTCAAGAAAGAGTTTTTGAACCCTTCGCTTTACCCTGCTCGACGGGGTGGGTAGCGAAGATGGCAAGCGTCAGTTTCAACCGCAAACGAGCGAAACTCAAGCAGGTTCTCGGAATCCGGGCACGTCTTGCGTTGCTCGCCGTGATTCTGGTGGCGCCCTTGATGCTGGAGCGCATCCGTTCGCTCGAAGACACCCGCACCCGGCAGATCGCGCAGGCCACGGTTGAGTTCACCACCGTCGCTAGGCACTCCGCCGATGCGCAGCGTGAGGTGATCTCGTCGGTCGAGACCATCCTGAAATCGGAAGCTTTCATCCGCGCCTCCGCCGGCGGCGTCAGCAAGAGCTGCGACGTGCTGCGCGCGAGCCTGCCGTCGAACCTGCCCTGGATCCGCACGCTGTTGATCGCCGGCCAGGACGGACGCATCCAATGCGCCACCAACAACATGTATGTCGGCCTCGACCTCAGCGACCGGCCTTACTTTCAGCAGGCGCAGGAAACCGGCCGTTTCGTGCTGAGCGATTTCATCCTGTCGCGACCGGTACTGTCGCCGACCGTGATGGCAGTCTATCCGGTGTCCGCCTTCAGCGGCACATCCGACGCCGTCGTGCTCGCCACCGTCAATCTCGACTGGATGTCGAAGGTGATGAACAATCTCGGCGGCCGCGCCGGCATCACCGCCGTGCTGGTCGACAGCGCCGGCACCGTGCTCGCCGCGCCGGCCGACCAGCACAGCGCAGTCGGCCGCCCGCTCGACAACATGCCGCTGATGTCCGCGATCGCCGACAAGGCGCTGCGGTCGGACCAGGACGAAGGCTCGCTGTCTTTCCTTGCCGCCGACGGCTCGCGCCGCGCGGTCAGCTACATCCGCATCGCCGGCACCAATGCCCGCCTGATCGCCAGCATCGACGAGGACAAGGTGTCCGCGGCGGTGAGCCGCGACATCCGCACCGCCTATCTCCAGCTCGCTTTCGTCGTCGTGTTCGTCCTGCTCGGCGCGCTGATCGCCGCCGAAAAGCTCGTCATCAAGCCGATCGAGATGCTCGCAGACATGGCCAAGCGTCTCGGCGAGGGCGATCTGTCGGCCCGCGCGGCGCGCAATCGCCTGCCTGCCGAATTCGTGCCGCTGGCCCGCGCCTTCAACGCGATGGCTGCGCAACTGAGCCAGCGCGAGCGCGAGCTGATCGCGAGCAACGACCGGCTGACGGTGATGGCCTCGATCGACATGCTGTCAGGCCTCGCCAATCGACGTGGCTTCCAGAGCCGGCTCGACTTCGAATGGATGCGGGCGCAGCAATATGGCAGCGATCTCGCGCTGCTGATGATCGACGTCGATCATTTCAAGCTGTTCAATGACACCTATGGCCATCTCGAAGGTGATTCCTGCCTGACCCGGCTCGGCGAGTCGCTCTCCGGCATCGCCGCCGACACGATGGGCTTTGCGGCGCGCTACGGCGGCGAGGAATTCTGCCTGCTGCTGCCGAACACCGATGTGAACCGCGCCGTGGAAATCGGCGAGCTGGTGCGTGCGGCCGTGCTGAAGCTGTGCCTGCCCCACATCACCTCTGCCCACATGATCGTCACGGTCTCGATCGGCGTGGCCGCGGCGAAGCCCAATGAGGCCTTGCGTCCCGGCGATCTCATCGAAGCCGCCGACGCCGCGCTCTACGCCGCCAAGCACCGCGGCCGCAACAAGGTCGTCGAGCACGGGGTGCAGGCGATCGAGACCAGCGCGGCAGATATGATGATGGCGGCCAGCGCGTAGCGCGCGGTCGCTTCACCTCACCCCGCTTGCTATCCCGCAGCCCCGTCGCGATCGAGCTCGATCTCCGTCACCACGCGATTGCGGCCGCCGCCCTTGGCAAGGTAGAGCGCGCGGTCGCAGCGCTCGATGAGATCGGCGATGGCTTCACTGGCCCGATACTGCGCCACGCCGATCGACACGCTGATATGGGGCAAGGTCTCGCCGGTCGAGCGACGGGTGATCCTGCATTCGGCGATCGCGCGCCTGACATGCTCGGCGATCTCGACGCAAGCGGCAAGATCGGCGCCCGGCAGCACCGCGATCAGCTCCTCGCCGCCATAGCGCGCCGGCAGATCCTGCGCGCGCACCTTTTCGCGCAGCACCTTTGCGATCAGGCGCAGCACCTGGTCGCCGACGCCATGGCCGAACTCGTCGTTGAAGGTCTTGAAGTGGTCGATGTCGAGCAGGAGCACGCCGAGCGGCTCGCCCCAGTCCGCGGTGACTTGCGCCTTGCGCAGGAATTCATCGAGCGCCCGCCGGTTGGCGAGGCCCGTCAGCGTGTCGGTCCGCGCGCGCTCCTCGGATTTGGACAGCGAGTCGCGGATCACGTCGAGCTCGCGGGCCTTTTCGACAAAGCCCGCTTCCAGGCGCGTCGCCCTCGTGGCCGCACGGGCCAGCTCGTTCATGAGCTGGGCAACCAGCGCCTTCGGATCGACGCCGGACTTGCCCTGGTCGGCGACCTCGCTGATGACCTGCATCTGCGAATGGTTGTCAGCGATTGCGGTCGCCAGAAATTCCCTGGCCGCCCCCATGAGGGCCTGCAGCCGCTCGGACGTGTCGACCACAGCGGCGGCACTCACCTGGGGCGCGACATAGGTCCTGAACAGGTCCTGATTGGTCCTGCTGTCGAAGGGACGATTATGGTCGATCAGGAGATCGATGGCGTTGCGCAGATCGTCATGGCCGCCCGCGAAATACAGGAACCAGACGGCAAAACTGGCCGGGGTCGGCGCAATCCGCTGTTCGGCCATGCTCCGCATAGCCCGTCCGGCGACGGACGCGGCGTAGTCGTAATCGAGTTCGTCGAAGCTGGGATCCATCGTGGTCATGCGGTCTCGTCAGGCCGCAAATTGGCATTGAGCCCTTAATCCCACCCCAACGTGGGCCCTCGTAGTTATGCGGAGACGCCGGGCAAGGTTCCAAATCGCGGCAACCCATTGACCCCTTGAGGACTTCTATGGCCTAGTCCGCCGTCTTGAGACGGCCGAACCCAAAAAAACCCCAACGATTCCATGACCTCCGAACGCTATAACGCCCGCGACGCCGAACCGCGCTGGCAACGCCTCTGGGACGAACAGGCGATCTTCGTCTCCAAGAACGATGATTCTCGGCCGAAATATTATGTGCTCGAGATGTTTCCCTACCCGTCCGGGCGCATCCATATCGGCCATGTCCGGAATTACACGCTCGGCGACGTGCTGGCCCGCTTCATGCGCGCCAAGGGGTTCAACGTGCTGCACCCGATGGGCTGGGACGCCTTCGGCCTGCCGGCCGAGAATGCCGCGATCGAGCGCAAGGTCGCGCCCAAGGCCTGGACCTACGACAACATCGCCGCGATGAAGAAGCAGCTCCGCTCGATCGGGCTGTCGCTGGACTGGAGCCGCGAATTCGCGACCTGCGACCCCAGCTACTACAAGCATCAGCAGAAGATGTTCCTGGACATGCTCGCCGCCGGCCTCGCCGAGCGCGAGAAGCGCAAGCTCAACTGGGATCCGGTCGACATGACCGTGCTCGCCAACGAGCAGGTGATCGACGGCCGCGGCTGGCGCTCCGGTGCCGTCGTCGAACAGCGCGAGATGAGCCAGTGGGTCTTCAAGATCACGAAGTACTCGCAGGAGCTGCTGTCCGCGCTGGATGGGCTCGACCGCTGGCCCGACAAGGTCAGGCTGATGCAGCGCAACTGGATCGGCCGCTCCGAGGGTCTCTTGATCCGTTTCGCGCTGGATGCAGCGACGACGCCCGCCGGTGAGAACGAGCTGAAGATTTTCACGACGCGCCCTGACACCCTGTTCGGCGCGAAGTTCATGGCGATCTCGGCGGATCATCCGCTGGCGCAGGCCGCCGCCGCGAAAAATCCGAGGCTTGCGGAGTTCATTGCCGACATCAAGAAGATCGGCACCGCGCAATCGATCATCGACACCGCGGAGAAGCAGGGTTTCGACACCGGCATCCGCGCGGTGCATCCGTTCGATCCGAGCTGGAAGCTGCCGGTCTATGTCGCCAATTTCGTGCTGATGGAATACGGCACCGGCGCGATCTTCGGCTGCCCGGCGCACGACCAGCGCGACCTCGACTTCGTCAACAAGTACAATCTCGGCAACACGCCCGTCGTGTGCCCCGAGGGCCAGGATCCCAAGACCTTCGTCATCACCGACACCGCCTATGACGGTGACGGCCGCATGATTAATTCGCGCTTCCTCGACGGCATGACCATCGATCAGGCCAAGGACGAAGTTGCAAAGCGCCTGGAAAGCGAGCTGCGCGGCAACGCGCCGGTTGGCGAGCGGCAGGTCAATTTCCGCCTGCGCGACTGGGGCATCTCACGCCAGCGCTATTGGGGCTGCCCGATCCCCGTGATCCATTGCCCGAAGTGCGACGTCGTGCCGGTGCCGGATGCCGACCTGCCCGTGGTGCTGCCGGAGGATGTGAGCTTCGACAAGCCGGGCAACGCGCTGGACCATCACCCGACCTGGAAGCACGTCACCTGCCCGAAATGCGGCGGCAAGGCTAACCGCGAAACCGACACCATGGACACCTTCGTGGATTCGTCCTGGTATTTTGCGCGCTTCACCGACCCCTGGAACGAGACCGCGCCGACGACGCCTGCGGTCGCCAACCGGATGCTGCCGGTCGACCAGTATATCGGGGGTGTCGAGCATGCGATCCTGCATCTGCTCTACAGCCGCTTCTTCACCCGCGCGATGAAGGCGACCGGGCACATCGCGCTGGACGAGCCGTTCGCCGGAATGTTCACGCAAGGTATGGTGGTGCACGAGACCTACCAGAAGGCCGACGGTACCTATGTGCAGCCGGCCGAAGTGAAGATCGAAGTTGGCGGCAACGGACGCCGCGCCACGCTGCTGACTTCGGGCGAAGACGTCCAGATCGGCCCGATCGAGAAGATGTCGAAGTCGAAGAAGAACACGGTCGACCCCGACGACATCATCGAGACCTACGGCGCCGACGTCGCCCGCTGGTTCATGCTGTCGGATTCGCCGCCCGACCGCGACGTGATCTGGAGCGACGAGCGCGTCCAGGGCGCCTCGCGCTTCGTGCAGCGGCTATGGCGGCTGGTGAACGATTCCGTCGAACTCGGCAACGCCGCGCCGTCGGCCCGGCCGGCCAGCTTCGGTCCGGACGCCACCGCCCTGCGCAAGGCCGCCCACGGCGCGCTCGACAAGGTCACCACCGGGATCGAGCGGCTGCACTTCAACGTCTGCCTGGCCCATATCCGCGAATTCGCCAACGCCTTCTCGGAGATCCTGCAGCGTCCCGGCCAGCCAGCGGCCGATCTCGCGCCAGATTTGGCTTGGGCGATCCGGGAAGCCAGCCAGATCCTGGTCCAGCTATTCTCCCCGATGATGCCGCACCTCGCCGAGGAGTGCTGGCAGGCTCTGGGCCAGAGCGGGCTGGTTTCCGAGGCCAATTGGCCCCAAATCGAACGCGATTTGCTGGTTGAGGACAGCGTGACCCTGGTGGTCCAGGTCAACGGCAAGAAGCGGGGTGAGGTCACAGTTGCAACAGCGGCCCAGAATCCGGAAATCGAGGCTGCCGTTTTGGCCCTCGATGCGGTAAAGCTGGCCCTGGACGGCAAGCCCGTCCGCAAGGTGATCATCGTCCCCAAGAGGATCGTAAATGTTGTCGGCTAGGATCCGCATCGCAGCCCGCTTGCTGGCGGTCGCCGCCTTGGCCGCGCTGACGGCCGGCTGTTTCCAGCCGATGTATGCCGAGCGGAACGACGGGACCCCCGGCCTGCGCGAGAAGCTGATGGGGGTCGAGCTGCCCCCGATCAGCAAGCCCAACGCCTCCCGCGAGGCCCGCGTCGGCGTCGAAATCCGCAACGCGCTGGCCTTCAAGCTTTACGGCTCTGCGACGGGCATGCCGCCGACCCACCGGCTGGACATCCGCTTCACCACCAGCCGTTCCTCGCTGATCGTCAGCGCCACGACGGGATTGCCGACCAGCGAAAATCTCGGCATCGACGCCCAGTACAATCTGATCGACGTCGCGACCGGCAAGTCGGTCATGACCGGCTCGACCTTCTCACGCGTGTCCTACGACATGCCGGGCTCCTATCAGCGCTTCTCCCGCAACCGCGCCGTGCGCGATGCCGAGGATCGCGCCGCCAACGAGATCGCCGAGAACATCACGACCCGGCTGGCCTCGTTCTTCACCGCGGGCACTTAAGTCATACCCGCCATTCCGGGGCACGTGTAGCGTGAACTCAGTTGCACAATTGCGCAGCTGAGAATCTCGATCAAACAATCGCTGGATTCCGGGTTCTCGCTTTGCGAGCCCCGGAATGACAATTGGGTCCGATGGTCGCGCTGCGCGGAAAAGAGATCGACGCCTTCCTCGCCCGCCCCGATGCGGGCCGTCCGATCATCCTGCTTTACGGCCCCGACGCCGGCCTCGTGCGCGAGCGCGCCGATGCACTGATCGCTTCCGGCGTCGATGATCCCAACGATCCGTTCTCCCTGGTCAAGCTCGACGGCGACGAGCTCTCCGCCGAGCCCTCGCGCCTCGTCGACGAGGCCATGACGGTGCCGCTGTTCGGCGGCCGCCGCGCCATCCGCATCCGCGCCGGCTCGCGCAGCTTCGCCAGCGGCATCGACACGCTGGCCGAGATGAATGTGAAGGATTGCCGCATCGTGATCGAGGCCGGCGAGCTCCGCCCGGAATCGCCGCTGCGCAAGGCCTGCGAGAAAGCCAAGACCGCGGTGGCGATCGGCTGCTATCCCGACACCGAGCGCGACCTCGCCAAGCTCATGGATGACGAATTGCGCATCGCGAATTTGCGCATCGCGCAGGATGCTCGCGCGGCGCTGATGTCGTTCCTCGGCGGTGACCGCCAGGCCTCGCGCAACGAGCTGCGCAAGCTGACGCTCTACGCCCATGGCAAAGGCGAGGTCACGCTGGACGACGTGATGGCCGTGGTGGCGGATGCCTCCGAGCTCAAGCTCGACCCGATCGTCGACGGCGCCTTTGCCGGCCGGCCCGACATCGTCGAGACCGAATTCGCCAAGGCCATGATCGCTGGCACCTATCCCGGTGTGATCATCTCCGCGGCACAGCGCCAGGCGGCGTGGCTGCACAAATCCGCGCTCGCGATCGCCGACGGCCAGCCGGCCTCAGCCGTGCTCGACGGCGGCTATCCGCGGCTGCATTTTTCACGAAAGCCCGCGGTCGAGACGGCGCTGCGCAATTTCAGCCCGGCCCGGCTCGCCGCGGTAATCGAGCAGCTCGCGACCGCCGCGCTCGACACCCGCAAGCAATCGACTCTCGCCGCCGCCATCGCCCAGCGCACGCTGATGGCGATTGCGGTGAACGCGAGGCGGCGGGGGTAAGCCCCCGCTCCCTCCTTGTCATTGCGAGGAGCTCTGGCGACGAAGCGATGCAGCATGGCCAAATCCGTCATCCTGAGGTGCGAGCGGCGCGACGCAACGCGGCGCACAGCGAGCCTCGAAGGATGAACGGCCGAGATGCAGCCGGGCCGTCGCTCTTCGAGGGCCGCTGAAGAAGCGGCCACCTCAGAGTGACGGTGATGGAGATTCAATGCGTCTAGTTAGATCGCGCCCTTGGCGAGCCGCTTCATCACCTCGTCGAGCTGATCGAGATTGCGGTAGTTGATCTGCACCGAGCCGCCGGGGTCACGGTGATTGACGGTGACCTTGAGGCCGAGCGCGTCGCTGACGCGCTTTTCGAGATCGATCGTGTCGGGGTCCTTTTCCTTAGCCCCCGCGCTGCGCGCCTTCTGCGGCTTGCGCTCCGGCACGCCCTCTTCATGCGCGAGCGCCTCTGCCTGACGGACGTTGAGGCCCTCTTCGACGATGCGCTTGGCGGCCGCGAGCGGATCCGGCACGCCGATCAGCGCACGAGCGTGGCCGGCCGTGAGCTCGCCGGTCGCGATGAAAGCCTGCACCTCGGCCGGCAGCTTGGTCAGCCGCATCATGTTGGCGACATGGCTGCGGCTCTTGCCGACGACCCTCGCGATGTCCTCCTGGCTGCGTTTGAACTCGTTGGCGAGCGCGTGATAGCCCTGCGCCTCTTCCATCGGATTGAGATCCTCGCGCTGCACGTTCTCGACGATCGCGAACTCCAGCGCGTCGCTGTCGCTGATGTCGACCGGCACGATCGGCACTTCGTGCAGGCCCGCCATCTGCGAGGCGCGCCAGCGCCGCTCGCCGGCGATGATCTCGAAGCGGTCCTGCGCGCCCTTCACCGGACGCACCACGATCGGCTGGATCACGCCGTGCTGCTTGATGGACTCGGAGAGCTCCTTCAGCTCGGCGTCCAGAAAGGTGCGACGTGGATTGCGCGGATTGGCCTTGATGAACTCGATCGGCACCTTGCGCTGCGCGCGCGGTCGATCGACATGCTGGGCCTCGCCGCCGACGTCACCGATCAGACTTGCAAGACCCCGGCCCAGTCGCGAACGCGCTTCGTCGGCCATCGTCAGCTCCCTTGGATTCACGCTGCAGCACTCCAGAACTGAATTTCGAAACTTGTAGGATGGGTAGAGCGAAGCGAAACCCATCGCTGTTTGCGTTTGGGGTGATGGGTTTCGCTATGCTCTACCCATCCCACGAATCAACATCGTCCGGCTTCAATGCGTGACGCGCAGCTCGCGCTCGCGCTGGATCACTTCGGTGGCGAGCCGCAAGTAAGCTTCGCTGCCGACGCATTTGAGATCGTAGACCAGCACCGGCTTGCCGTAGGACGGCGCCTCCGAGATGCGCACGTTGCGCGGGATCATGGTCTTGTAGACCTTCTCACCCATGAACTGGCGGACGTCGGCGACGACCTGGTTCGAGAGGTTGTTGCGCGAGTCGAACATGGTCAGCACGATGCCGTGGATCGACAGGTTCGGATTGAGCGTCGAGCGCACCTGCTCCACCGTCTGGAGCAATTGTGACAGACCCTCGAGCGCGAAGAACTCGCACTGCAACGGCACCAGGATCGCATCCGACGCTGCCATCGCATTCACCGTGAGCAGGTTGAGCGAGGGCGGGCAGTCGATCAGCACGTAAGTGTAATCAGACTCCGGCGAGACGTTGTTGTTGAGCGCGCCGATGGCATCGCGCAGCTTGAAAGCGCGGCCGGGCGTGGTGCCGAGCTCGAGCTCGAGACCGGAGAGATCCATGGTCGAGGGCGCAATGTGCAGCCGCGGCACCGCGGTCGAGACCACCGCTTCGCGCAAGCTCGATTCGCCGATCAGCACGTCATAGGTCGAGCAGGAGCGGTTGCGGCGATCGATGCCGAGGCCGGTCGAGGCATTGCCCTGCGGATCGAGATCGACGATCAGGACGCGTTCGCCAATCGCCGCGAGCGCGGTGCCGAGGTTGATCGCTGTGGTTGTTTTTCCCACACCGCCCTTCTGATTGGCGAGTGCCAGGATGCGCGGATGGCCATGCGGGACCTCTGCGGTCTTTTCTTGCTGCGGCTCGTCAATCACGGTCATCGAAATTCCCCACTCAACCCCTGAACGCCTCACCCGTGCCGTTCAACTGAAGTCAGCTCGACGATCCAGCCGTCGCCTGTCCGGCTTCGGTGGAGCTGCGGCTGAATATTCCAATATTTAGCGGCTTCGGTCAATTCAGCCTCTACATCTTGACCCTTGAGAAACAACGCCTTTGCGCCCTGGCGCATCAGCGGCTCCGCAAAGCCGATGAGTTGATGTAGCGGAGCCAGCGCGCGGGCGGTGACGCAATCGACGGGGCCAGTGATTCTATCCACATTATCCCCGATCTCAGCGAGATGTACGACTCCCGGAGATGTAGTGACGCGGATCGCTTCGCGCAAAAACGCAGCCTTCTTGGCGATTCGTTCGACGAGATGCACGCTCGCGCCAGGCGTTCCGGCCATCGCGCAGGACAGCACGACGCCGGGAAAGCCGCCGCCGCTGCCAAGGTCGGCCCAGCGCTTTGCGTCGGGCGCAAGATCGAGGAGCTGGAGCGAGTCGGCGATATGCCTGGTCCAGAGATGGGGCAGCGTCGAGGGCGCGACCAGATTGGTCTTGGCCTGCCACTCCCGCAGCAGCGCGATGTAGCGATCGAGCCGCTCTTCGGTTTCACGTGAAACGGGCGCGAGCTTGAGCGCCTCGCGCTTGTCGGCAGCGATAATGGAGTCGAGCGCCTGATCCTTGGCGTTGGATGGGTCGATCTTTGGTTTGGCCAAGCTCGGACCGGATCTATGACCCGTGCCCTCACCTGCTCCGGATCGTCGCGATAGCGGTCTGTCCCCGCCGGGTCCGCGCTGTTTCACGTGAAACGCCTATGCGATTGGCTTATGCGATTGCTTTTGAGGTCTTCCGTGCCTCGCGCCGGAGATAGGCCGCGAGGATGCCGAGCGCCGCCGGCGTCATGCCGTCGATCCGGCCGGCCTGACCGACTGTGAACGGCCGCGCCTTTTCCAGCTTGGCCCTCACCTCATTGGAAAGACCCGGCACCTGCCGGTAATCGACCTCCGACAGCACCATCCCCTCGTCACGCCGGAAGGCTTCGACGTCGGCACTCTGGCGCTCCAGATAGACATCGTATTTGGCGTCGATCTCGAGATGGGTGGCAATGACGGGATCGATGGCGGACAGCTCCGGCCAGATCATCCTGACCTGGCTCCAGCCGATCTCCGGATAGGCCATCAGCTCGAAGGCCGACCGGCGCTGGCCATCCCGGTTCAGAGACAGACCATGCTTGATCGCCTCGTTCGGGGTGATGGTCAGTGACTTTGAGAGCGTCCGGGCCGCGTTCAGGGCGTCCATCTTGGCCCGGTGATGCCTGATACGGGTATTGCCGACGCAACCAAGGGCGATCCCCTTCTCGGTCAGACGCTGATCGGCGTTATCCGCCCTAAGCGTCAGCCGGTACTCGGCGCGCGAGGTGAACATCCGATAGGGCTCGCTGATGCCGCGGGTGACGAGGTCATCGATCATCACCCCGAGATAGCCATCCGCACGGTCGAACACCGTCAGTGCAGCACCGCTGGCGGCAAGCGCAGCATTCAGGCCGGCCACGATTCCCTGTCCGGCAGCTTCTTCATATCCTGTGGTGCCGTTGATCTGCCCGGCCAAGAACAGGCCGCGAAGACGCTTGGTCTGCAGGGTCGGATCGAGTTCGCGCGGGTCAATGTGGTCGTATTCGATGGCATAGCCCGGGCGGATCATCTTGACGCGCTCCAAACCAGGGATGCTGGCGAGGATCGCGAGCTGGACCTCCTCCGGCAGCGAGGTCGAGATGCCGTTGGGATAAACGGTCGTATCGTCGAGGCCTTCCGGCTCCAGGAAGATCTGGTGGCCGTCGCGATCGCCAAAGCGAACGATCTTGTCCTCGATCGAGGGGCAATAGCGCGGCCCAGAGCTCTTGATCTGGCCGGAATACATCGGAGAGCGATGGACGTTCGCGCGGATCACCTCATGGGTGGCCGCGGTGGTTCGGGTGATCCCGCACTGAATTTGAGGCGTCGTGATCCGTTCGGTCATCACCGAGAACGGCTCCGGCGGCTCGTCTCCGGGCTGCATCTCGACGGCGGACCAGTCGATCGTCGTGCCATCAAGACGGGGCGGAGTGCCCGTCTTGAGCCGCCCAAGGGTGAAGCCGGCACGCTCAAACGAGCTGGAAAGACCCATCGCGGGGGCCTCACCGACCCGTCCGGCAGGCCAATTCCTCTCGCCGAGATGGATCAGGCCACGCAGGAAGGTCCCGGTGGTGACGACGACGGCCCCTGCCCGGAGCTCGCGGCCGTCGGCCAGCCGCAGTCCCGTGACGCGGCTGTCGACAACGATCAGCTCATCGGCCTCGCCTTCGATGACAGAAAGACCGTCGGTCTCCTGGATCGCGGCCTGCATCGCCGCGGCATAGAGCTTCCGGTCAGCCTGAGCCCGAGGACCGCGCACAGCCGGGCCTTTGCGGCGATTGAGCACGCGAAACTGGATGCCGCCGGCATCGGCAACGCGCCCCATCAGACCATCGAGTGCATCGACTTCGCGGACCAGATGCCCCTTGCCGAGACCACCGATGGCGGGATTGCAGGACATTGCTCCGACGGTAGAGAAGCGGTGCGTCACCAGAGCAGTCGTCGCCCCCATCCGGGCAGACGCAGCCGCGGCTTCACAGCCGGCATGGCCGCCGCCAATCACGATGACGTCGAAGCTCTCTCGCTCTGTTCGCATGATCGGACTTCTAGCTCAGAGGCAGGAAAGCCGGAAGCGGAAACTGGAGAGGTGAATGTTTCACGTGAAACGCGGGCCGGTGGGCTTCGGAGCATTTTTGCGAAAACAACCCCATGCACAGTAGCGAGGGCTTTGAAAGGACTGCTGTTTCACCGGGCCATTCTCCGCGATGAAAATAGAGCGGAAGCCGACGCTCCGCGCGCACTGTCCTTGCGAGGGAAACAATCCAGAATCCCGCTGGGAAGACGATCGGGGATTGCTTCGTCGCAAGGGCTCGCAATGACGGGCGCGGGGCCCGACGTTTCACGTGAAACAGAGGTAGACGCGGAACTCGGATGGAACGGAAGGCAATACGGGCTACGAGGTGGTTCCCGCGCCTGTTTCACGTGAAACATAAGAAATGGAACAAGCGCTAGTTCTACAATGAAGAACTAGCGCTACTTTCCGATGCAGAATTTCTGGAAGATGGCCCCCAGGACGTCCTCGACGTCCACCCGTCCCAACAGCCGACCCAAGGCATAAGCGGCAGCGCGCAGCTCTTCGGCTGCCAGCTCCTCGCCCTCTTCTACAAGCTCCAGACTCCGGCGCAAGCTGTCTGACGCCTGGCGCAATAGATCGCGTTGGCGAGCCCGGGTCACCAAGGCACCCTCGGTTGTCCCGAAAAAGTCCGCCGCGAATTTCACGAGAGCTTCGACCAGCTCCGGGATGCCGTCACCCCTGCTTGC
This sequence comes from Bradyrhizobium sp. UNPF46, assembly GCF_006658625.1. Lineage (NCBI taxonomy): Bacteria > Pseudomonadati > Pseudomonadota > Alphaproteobacteria > Hyphomicrobiales > Nitrobacteraceae > Bradyrhizobium > Bradyrhizobium sp. UNPF46. Next base: position 89,623 of record NZ_LFJB01000040.1, on the reverse strand, counting down.
CGAGATCGCGAACCCGCCGGCCGGTGCGGCGGCGCCGCCCTCGTTGAGGTCGATCTTGTTGCGCACGATCCAGACCGGGCCGCCGGACGTCAACAGCGGCGGCCTTGCAACCGGATCGACGGCGCGCCCGCCCTCCACCAGCCACAGCACGAGGTCGGCATCCTCGGCCCGCGCGCGTGCACGGCGCACGCCTTCCTGCTCGACGGGATCGTCGGTCTCTCGAATCCCGGCGGTGTCGATGACGGTGACCGGATAGCCGTCGAGATCGAGTTGCACCTCGATCACGTCGCGCGTCGTGCCGGCGTAGGGCGAGACGATCGCAACTTCGCGACGCGAGAGCTGATTGATCAACGTCGACTTGCCAACGTTCGGCTCGCCGGCGATCGCAACCACGAGGCCGTCGCGCAGGCGTTCAGAATGTCCCTGTCCCGCAAGGACTTTTGCAACTTCTTCGTGAAGACTCTTGATTGCCTTCATCGCCGGCGCCATCAGCTCCACCGGCACATCGCCCTCATCGGAAAAATCGATGCCGGCCTCGATCAGCGCCGAGGCCTCGATGATACGCTCGCGCCAATCGCGTGCGCGATCGCCGAGTAGGCCTTGCAGCTGCCGCAGCGCCTGGCGGCGCTGGCGGTCGGTGTCGGCATGGATGAGATCGTCGAGGCCCTCGGCCTCGGTGAGATCGAGCTTGCCGTTCTCGAACGCGCGCCGCGTGAATTCGCCGGGCTCGGCCCCACGTGTATTCGGAATTATCGAAATATTGGCGAGGAGTGCGGCCAGCACGGCGCGGCCGCCATGGACGTGAAATTCGGCGATGTCCTCGCCGGTCGCGCTGCCCGGCCCGGGAAACCAGAGCACGACGGCGTCGTCGATCGGCTGTCCTGCGCTGTCCCGAAGCAGCCGGCGGCTGGCCTGCCGCGGCGCCGGCAGCTTGCCCGCGAGCGTCGTCAGCACCAGGCCGGCTTGGGGGCCCGAGACGCGGACCACCGCGATGGCGCTGGGTGCGCGGCCGGACGACAACGCAAAGATGGTCTGGTCTCGTGGATGCATGGCCTATTTGTGCGGCTCGTTGGGAAAAGGCAAACATCCGTTTCCGGCCCGGCCAACGGCCGCATCTTGCTGCAGCAAATCCCGCAGCAATTCACATACTGCACCGCAATATAGAAGGACTGCTTTGCTGCGCCCGGCCTCCTGCGGCAGCAGTTCGGCCGAGCCGAATTCAAGTATTATTTATATATATCAACATCTTAATCAAACCTAAGATCGGTCGCGCAGCATTCCTTCATGCTGCACCTACGCTGCAGCAAAGCCGCAAAACAAAAAGGGCGCCCGAAGGCGCCCTTTGATCCTCTGCTGCACTACACTCAGGTATTCATGGAGTCGAAGAACTCCGAATTGCTCTTGGTCGAGCGCAGCTTGTCGAGCAGGAAGTCGATCGCGTCCATTGTCCCCATCGGATTGAGGATGCGGCGGAGCACGTACATCTTCTTGAGCACCTGCGGATCGGTGATGAGCTCCTCCTTGCGGGTGCCGGAGCGTGAGATGTCGATCGCCGGGAAGGTACGCTTGTCCGAGACCTTGCGGTCCAGGATCAGTTCCGAGTTGCCGGTGCCCTTGAACTCTTCGAAAATGACTTCGTCCATGCGGCTGCCAGTATCGACCAGCGCGGTCGCGATGATGGTCAGCGAGCCGCCCTCCTCGATATTGCGGGCGGCACCGAAGAAGCGCTTCGGGCGCTGCAGCGCGTTGGCGTCGACACCGCCGGTCAGCACCTTGCCGGATGACGGCACCACGGTGTTGTAGGCGCGACCCAAACGCGTGATCGAATCGAGCAGGATCACGACGTCGCGGCCATGCTCGACCAGACGCTTGGCCTTCTCGATCACCATCTCGGCGACCTGGACGTGGCGGACCGCCGGCTCGTCGAAGGTCGACGACACGACCTCACCCTTCACCGAGCGCTGCATGTCCGTGACTTCTTCGGGACGCTCGTCGATCAGCAGCACGATCAGATAGCATTCGGGATGATTGTGCGTGATCGAATGCGCGATGTTCTGCATCAGCACGGTTTTACCCGTGCGCGGCGGCGCCACGATCAACGCACGCTGGCCTTTACCGATTGGGGCGACGATGTCGATCACCCTTGCAGAAAGGTCTTTTCGCGTCGGATCGTCGATTTCCATGCGGAAACGCTGGTTCGGAAACAGCGGCGTGAGGTTGTCGAAATTGACCTTGTGCTTGGCCTTTTCCGGGTCCTCGAAATTGAGCGTATTGACCTTCAGCAGTGCGAAATAGCGCTCGCCCTCTTTGGGGCTGCGGATGTGGCCTTCGATGGTGTCGCCGGTGCGCAGGCCGAAACGGCGGATCTGCGAAGGCGAAACGTAGATGTCATCCGGGCCCGGCAGATAATTCGCATCGGGCGAGCGGAGAAAGCCGAAGCCATCGGAGAGAACCTCGACGACGCCCTGGCCGACGATATCGGTCTCGGCGAGCGCGAGCTGCTTGAGGATGGCGAACAACAGCTCCTGCTTGCGCATGGTGCTGGCATTCTCGACCCCATTCTCCTCCGCGAACGAGACGAGCTCGGCCGGCGTTTTGGACTTGAGGTCTTCGAGTTTAATTTCCCGCATTGGGGTGGTCCTGTGGGGTAGCCTTGGGAGGGGGGTGCGAGGAGGCTCTGAAATGCGGACGTGAGAAGGCAAGGTCCGCAGGTCTGGCAAGGTTAAGTGCCGATGAGGCTTCAAACCTGATGCGGTGTCCGGCCTCTGGAAAGCTCAGACACAACCACATCCGCCTGCGTTGGGTGGGATGTCGGCAATATAGAAAATCGCTTCCCACTCCGCAAGCCGAAGCGCTAGGCGGATTGATCGCAAGTCCCGCCTAGAACGGCTTCACGATCACCATGATGACGATGAGAATCATCAGAACGGTCGGCACCTCATTGATAATCCGATAGAATTTCTGGGTCCGCGGGCGCCGGTCGGCGGCGAAATCCTTCAGCCAGCGGGAAAAAAAGCCGTGGACCGCGGACATCGCCAGGACCAGTGCCAGTTTTACGTGCAGCCAGCCGAAGGAGAACCAGTGGCCGGACCAAGCCAGATAGAGCCCGGCGAGCCAGGTCACGATCATGGCGGGATTGATGATGGCCTTGAGCAGACGGCGTTCCATCACCTTGAACGTTTCCGACTGCTTCGAGCCGATCTCGGCCTCGGAATGATAGACGAACAGCCGCGGCAGATAGAGCATGCCCGCCATCCAGGCGATGACGGCGATCACATGCAGCGCCTTGATCCAGAGATAGACGTCTTCGAACATTTCATGCGCCCGGGTTCATGCCCCGAATGGAACTGGGGATAGTAAGAACTCGTTAAGGTCTCACCCTGCACACATATCCGTCCGTAGCGCCTTCCTCAAATCTAGAATCTTAGATTCTTAAAGGTTTGAGTCTTAGTGACAGTGGATTGGACTCATGCAATTCCATGCACGGGTTCGCACGCGCTTGTTCACATCCTTCCACATATCCAGGACTGGGTGCGACGATTTCCGATAAGTCAGCCGGGCTCAAAGGCTTGCGCGCATTGATCGGCAGCTTATCAAACGGGTTGTCCGCGCAATCCCGTTTCCGTGTCGGCAGGCTGCAGGACTTGTCCTGACGGGCAGCGGTGTGAAGAAAATTGGCACTTGTCCCGCCCCCGGTGTCGCGCAACCCTTTCCGAGGGGTTAAGCTCCACAGAAATCCACAAACCACACCGGCTCCATACAAAGAGATTTTGTGCCCACCTCGAACAATTATTTCCATCTGCACCTGGTCTCCGACTCCACCGGCGAGACGCTGATCACCGTGGCCCGCGCGGTTGCCGCGCAATATGCGAACGTGACCCCCGTGGAGCACGTCTATCCGCTGGTGCGCAGCCAGAAGCAGCTCGATCGCGTGCTCGACGAGATCGAGGAAGCGCCGGGGATCGTGCTGTTCACGCTGCTGGAGAAGGATCTGGTCTCCAGGCTCGAGGACAAGTGCAAGGGGATCAACGTTCCGAGCCTGTCGATCATCGGTCCGGTGATGCAGTTGTTCGAAGCCTATCTCGGGGCTGCGACCACAGGCCGCGTCGGCGCTCAGCACGTCCTCAACGCGGAATATTTCAAGCGCATCGACGCACTGAACTACACGATGATCCATGACGATGGTCAGCATGTCGAAGGCCTCGACGACGCCGACGTGGTGCTGGTGGGCGTATCCCGCACCTCCAAGACCCCGACGTCGATCTATCTGGCCAATCGGGGCATCCGCACCGCCAATGTACCGCTGGTGCCGGGCATTCCCGTGCCCGAACAGTTGGAGAAACTGACGCGGCCGCTGGTCGTCAGCCTGCATGCGACGCCGGAACGGCTGATCCAGATTCGTCAGAATCGCCTGCTTTCCATGGGAGCCGAATCCGGTAGCGACACCTATACCGACAAGCAGTCGGTGACCGAGGAGGTCGCGTTCGCGCGCAAGCTCAGCGCCAAGCATGATTGGCCGCTGCTCGACGTCACGCGTCGCTCGATCGAGGAAACCGCCGCGGCGATCATGAAGCTCTACAGCGATCGCCAGCGTAACCGGCCCACGGAATAGTTTTCGCAATGGGTCTGTGGCGCGGCAAATCTCCGTTGATCCTGGCCTCGCAGAGCAGCGCGCGCAAGATGCTGCTGGCCAATGCCGGGCTGGAATTCAAGGCTGTTGCCGCCGATATCGATGAACGCGGTATTCAGGCTGCGTCGAAGCTATCGAGCCCGCGCGAGATTGCTCTGCTGCTGGCCCGCGAAAAAGCCAAAGCCGTCTGCGCGGATCATCCCGGCAGCTACGTGATCGGCGCCGATCAGACCCTGGCCCTTGGCAACCGTCTCTTCAACAAGCCCGCAGGCCGGCCGCAGGCCTTGGCGCAATTGCGCGATCTCGCCGGCAACAGCCACGAGCTGAATTCCGCGGTGGCCCTGGCACGTGACGGCAAGGTCGTTTTTGAGGACGTCTCGGTGGCCCGCATGACGATGCGGGAGATGACCGAGGCGGAGCTGTCGGCCTATCTCGATGCCGCCGGCGATGCCGTCACCACCAGCGTCGGGGCCTATCAGCTCGAAGGCCTCGGCATCCATCTGTTCGAACATATCGAGGGCGACCATTTCACCATTCTCGGCCTGCCGTTGCTGGCGCTGCTTGCGTTCCTGCGGCGCGAACGGCTAGTTGCCGTGTGAATGACGGAGATGGTTATAGGCTGATGCGGATCCTGGGACTGACCGGCTCGATCGGGATGGGAAAATCCACCACCGCGAAATTGTTCGCGGAGGCCGGCGTGCCCGTCTACGATGCCGATGCCGCCGTGCATGAGCTCTACGAGGGCGAAGCGGCGCCGGCGATCGAGGCCGCCTTCCCGGGCACCACCGTGAACGGCAAGGTCGATCGTCCCAAGCTGTCGGCGCGCGTCGTGCATGATCCCGCTGCCATCAAGCAGCTCGAGCAGATCGTCCATCCGATGCTCGGCGAATCCAGGAGAAAATTCTTCGCCGATGCTGAAGCTGCCGGCGCGCCGGTCGTGGTTCTGGACATCCCTTTGCTGTTCGAGACCGGCGGCGAGAAGCGAATGGATGCCGTGGTCGTGGTCTCGACCTCGCCGGAACTGCAGCGCGAACGGGTGCTGGCGCGCGGCACGATGGATGAAGCCAAGCTCGACGCCATCATCGCCAAGCAGATGCCCGACGCGGAAAAGCGCCAGCGCGCCGATTTCGTGGTGGATACGTCACACGGACTTGAGCCGGTACGTGCCCAGATCGCGCATATCCTGGCCGAGGTCGTTAAGATGCCGCAGCGGCGAGCTTGATTCGCTGCCCTCACACGGCGTCCCAAAATCATGCGCGAAATCGTTCTCGATACCGAAACCACCGGCCTCGATCCGCTCCGCGGCGATCGGCTGGTCGAAATCGGCTGCGTGGAGATCTTCAACCGCATGCCGACGGGACAGACCTATCACGTCTACATCAACCCGGAACGGGACATGCCGGCGGAGGCCTTTGCGGTGCACGGGCTCTCGGCCGAGTTCCTCTCGACCAAGCCGTTGTTCCACGAGATCGTCGACGAGTTTCTCGCGTTCATCGGCGATGCGCCGCTGGTGATCCACAACGCCTCGTTCGATATCGGCTTCATCAATGCCGAGCTCGACCGGATCAAGCGCGCGGCGATCCCGCGCGAGCGGCTGGTCGATACGCTGCTGCTGGCGCGGCGCAAGCATCCCGGCGTGTCCAACCGGCTCGACGATCTCTGCTCGCGCTATTCGATCGACAATTCACACCGCACCAAGCACGGCGCATTGCTGGACGCCGAACTGCTGGCCGAGGTCTATGTCGATCTGGTGGGAGCGCGGCAATCGCAGCTGCTCCTGGCGTCGGACACTCAGGAGATTCGCGTCAATGCGGCCGGCGATGCGCCGCGGCGGCAGCGCCTTGTGCCGCTCGCGCCGCGGGTTTCAGAGGCCGAGCGAGAGGCCCATCGGGCCTTCATCGCAACGATGGGCGAAAAGGCGATCTGGAACGAGTATCTCGCCGCCCCAGTCGCCCCACCGGCTGGTTAAGCCTGACCGGCTTGACCGCCCTGGGCGGCCATTTGCCGCTCCATGTTCTGGCGATAGAGGCCGACGAAGTCGACCGGATCCAGCATCAGGGGCGGGAACCCGCCGTCGCGCACTGCGGTGGCGATGATCTCGCGTGCGAACGGGAACAAGAGGCGCGGGCACTCGATCATGACCAGCGGGTGCAGATTTTCCTTCGGCACGTTGGCGATGCGGAACACGCCGGCATAAGCGAGCTCGAACGAGAACATGATCTTGCCCGCGGTCTCGGCCTTGCCCTCGACCGACAGCGTCACCTCGAACTCCTGTTCGCTGAGGTTGTTGGCGCTGACATTGATCTGGATGTTGATCTGGGGCGGCTGGCTCTGCTGCTGGAGCGAGCTGGGCGCGTTCGGATTTTCGAACGACAGGTCCTTGGTATATTGCGCCAGCACGTTGAGCTGGGGCGCCTGGGCCGCCTCGGGAGGGGTGCCGTTACCGTTGGTCATGAGAGTCTCTCCTTACCCGATTTGGGCTGAATTTCGCGGCGGTTGGCTAACATAGGGCCGCCTCGTTCCACAAGGACGAACGGTCCCGCAGGGGGATACGCCCCACGCTCGCAACTATGACGCTCATCCTGCCGTTTCCGCGAAATAGCGCCTTAAACGATTGAAGATGCGCGATTTCCGGGCAGGATCGGGTTTCCCCTTAAGCATAAAACGCGCTACACTTGGTGCTGTGCCAAAAGGCGCCATTGGCCGGGCAAGATTTCGTGCCTACATCCCGAAGGACCTGACGCGGACCTAAAATGGTGATGTAGACTTGCCGTTCCCGTATGGAACGGTCTACTGGCCGGATTGATTTTCCCGGCAACGAGCCCCTTCTAGTCGGCCACTTCTCGAGAAGACCAGAAAGCGAATACGACGTGGACATCTACACCATTATCTTCCTGGCGCTGGCGGTCTTCATCTTTCTGCGGCTGCGCAGCGTGCTCGGTCAGCGGACCGGCAACGAACGGCCGCCGTTCGACCGGACGGCCGCCCGCAATGTGTTGGGGGGAGCCCAGGACAACAATGTCGTGGCCATGCCGGGCAAGGTGATCGATCAGGCCCCGTTGGCGCCGACCGCCGAGCCGACCCCGCCCTCCGACCGCTGGAAGGGGCTGGCTGAACCCGGTACCCCGCTGGCGCAGGGCCTGGATGCCATCGTCGACAAGGATTCCACGTTCGATCCGCGCCATTTCATCTCGGGCGCCCGCGGCGCCTACGAGATGATCGTGCTGGCCTTTGCCAATGGCGACCGCCGCGCGCTGCGCGACCTGCTGTCGTCGGAGGTCTATGACAGCTTCGACGCCGCGATCAAGGAGCGCGAGAAGAACGATCAGAAGACCGAGACCCGCTTCGTCTCGATCGACAAGGCCGAGCTCGTCGGTGCCGAGCTGCGCGACCGTACCGCCCAGCTCACGATCCGTTTCGTCTCGCAGATGATCTCGGCCACCCGAGACAAGGCCGGCAACATCGTCGACGGCAGTGCCGATACGGTCGCCGACATCACCGACATCTGGACTTTCGCCCGCGACATCACCTCTCGCGATCCGAACTGGAAGCTGGTTGGCACCGGAAGCGCGAACTAAAGTCTTTCTGAAGAACAGCGCGACGGCGCTTTGCGCAGGCGTCGTCGTGCTGTCGTCGTTTTCGCTCGGCGCCGAGGCGGCGCGGCGCCACTATCGCAGCCATCACCATCATGCTCCGGCGCTGCCTGCCGCTCCGCCGCGGGCCTTGCCCTATCCGCAGCTGCCGCTGCCGTTCGAAATATCCGGCGCGCAATATCTGCCGCTGGCCTGGGCGGACGTGAAAGGCTGGGGCGATGACGATCATCTCGCGGCGTTCAAGACGTTTCGCGCGAGCTGCAAGACGATCAACGCTCAAACCGGCGTGGCCGAACCCAAGGCGCTGGCAGGCTCGCTCAGCGAGCCCTGCCGGGCGGCAAAATCGCTCGAGCTGACCGACGACGCCAAAGCCAAAACCTTCTTCGAGGAGAATTTCGCGCCGCTGCGCATCTCGCGTCTCGGCGAACCCGACGGTTTCGTCACCGGCTATTACGAGCCGGTGCTGGAGGGATCGCGCACGCAGACCGACGTCTACAATGTTCCGGTCTACCGCCGTCCCTCGAACCTGTTCGTGCGCGGCTACAAGCAGGATTCGGTGAGCCTGCCCAACAAGGGGCCGGTCTATCGCAAGATCGGCCGCCGCAAGCTGGTGCCCTATTACGACCGCGGCGAGATCGAGGACGGCAAGATCGCCGGCCGTGGGCTGGAGATCGCCTGGCTGAAGGATCCGACCGATCTGTTGTTCGCGCAGATCCAGGGTTCGGCGCGGATCAAGTTCGACGACGGCACGTCGGTCCGGCTCAACTACGACGCCTATAACGGCTATCCCTACACCGCCGTCGGGCGCATCCTGATCGAGCGCGGCATCATCCCGAAGGAGGAGATGTCGATGCAGAAGATCAGGGAATGGATGGCGCAGAACCCCGATGGCGCCAAGGAGCTGCGTCGTCAGAATCGCGCTTACATCTTCTTCCGCGAGGTCAACCTCTCCGACAAGGACGAGGCGGTGGGCGCGCAGGGCATCCCGCTGACGGCGGGACGCTCGATCGCGGTCGACAAGTCGCTGCATGTCTACGGCACGCCGTTCTTCATCGAGGGCGAGCTGCCGATCGAGTCCGAACGCGCCAAGACCGCGTTCCACCGGCTGATGATCGCGCAGGACACCGGCTCGGCCATCATCGGCCCCGCGCGCGCCGATCTGTTTTTCGGCGCAGGCCAGGAAGCCGGCCGCATCTCGGGGCGGCTGCGCCATCCCATGCATTTCGTCATGCTGGTGCCGAAGGGCCTCGATCCCAGCGCGCGCGCTGCGCGGCTGCCGGTGCCGGACCCGCGGCCGTCCGAGAAGATCGCAAAGCTGTTTCCGCAGACCCCCCCGGCAAAGCCGGGCACAACTGCCGCCGCCGCGGCGCAAGACAAGAACGAAACGGTTGCCATCGCCGGCCCCGTTCCGCTACCGGTGCCGCGCCCCGCGATCGACCCTGCCCCTGAACCGCGTCGGCCAGCGAAGAATCGTCCCCATCGGCAGCAATGAAGCGATCGTCCCGTCCGCCCGTGCTGGAGCCTCGCCCCTCGCCGCGTCGCCGCGCGCTGAGCGAGGAGGAGCGCGCGCTGTGGGACAGCGTCGCCAAACAGGTCAAGCCGCTCAGGAAGCTTCGCACGGCCAAGGCGCACGCCGCGCCGCCTGCCGCACCTTCACTGGCGGCTCCGGCGACCCGGCCTTCGTCGCCGGCAAGACCGGTTGCCACTGCGCCGGCGCCGCGGGTCGCGAAACCGTCGGTCCCGCCCTTGGCGCCGCTCGGCAAGCGCGAGCGCGCGAAATTGTCGCGCGGCCGCAGCGAGATCGAGGCGCGGCTCGATCTGCACGGCATGACCCAGACGCGCGCCCATCGCGCACTGACCGGCTTCCTGCACCGCGCCCATCATGATGGACTGACCTTCGTGCTCGTCATCACCGGCAAGGGAAGAACCGGCGGCGAAAGCGGCGTGCTGCGCCGCCAGGTGCCGGAATGGCTGAGCCTGCCGGAATTCCGCGCTTTCGTCGTCGGCTTCGAGACCGCGCATATCGGCCACGGCGGCGAGGGCGCGCTGTATGTGCGGATCAGGCGGGCGAGGTCTTAGAACGGCCGGATGATTCCGACGCGCGGGATCAACGTGATGATCAGGCCGAAGATGTTCGTGCGGCGATCCTCCGCCGGAATCAGCGCAGTGTCCCGCGCGGACGGCAGCATCTTCACCGCATGCAGGATCAGGAACATGCAGACCGCCCAGTTCGAGATCCAGCGCGAATAGTCGAACACCATCGCGAACATCACGAGATAGGCGAGGCTGACGCCGAACAGCGCTGCGATGACGAGCCGCCTGTGCAGATCGCTCGCGAGCGCGCCGATCAGGTCGGCAAAGAAACGCCACAGCGGCGTGTGCAGCCAGATCAGAGCTGCGAACACGGGCACGCCGAGGCTGTTGTGCGGCAGCCGGCCCCAGGTGTCCGAAATCTCCTTCGCCAGCGGCTGGTACCAGATGTAGGCGAATTGCAGCAGGTCCGTGCGGGAAGGATCGGCCATCCGCGTCTTCAGATATGCGACGAAATCCGCCTCCGGGATCGGCATCGTTCCCCAGAATTGCGCGGCGAAGAACAGCGCGGAGACGAGGCCGAGGGCGCCGATGCCGAAGGCGACGTTGCTGCGGTTGCAGCCATAGGCGAGGTAGTGCCTGATCACGACGATGGTGACGATCGTCGGCACATACATCAGCAGATGAATGTGGTGGATCAGCACGAGAACGACCGAGAACAGCGCGGCCGTGGCAACAAACAGCAGCGAACCCGCCGGCATCAGCAGCAGGACGATCGCCAGCGCGCAGCCATAGATGTCGAAATGGCCGAGCGTGTGCATGAAGTTCTTCAGGAAGAACGGCGAGCCCGCGATGAAGACGAACAGCGGCAGCGTCTTCGCGGTGAAGCCGAACGTTCTCTGAAAGAGCCTCAGGAAAAGCGCCAGCGTCACCAGCCACGTCACCCCGCCGATCGCGAATACCAGCCACACAGGCACCTTGTCGGTGAACAATGCGATGACCGCGCCGATCAGCGCGCGCTTGATGAAGCCGAAATGGTAGTCGACCAGGAGATGGATGTAGGGAACGTAAGGCGGCAGCTGGATCTTGTGAATGAACACGCCGACGATCACCGCCGCGTTGATCGCGAGCAGCAGACGCCAGGGGTTTTGCAGGATGCGTACGGTCACGCCGCATCAATAGCGTGACCGCTCCAAATTACAAAATGAACCGGCTCAGGTCGGCGTTCTTGGCGAGGTCGCCGACGTGCTTCTGCACGAAATCGGCATCGACCCTGACGGTCTCGCCATTGCGGTCGGGCGCGGTGAAGGAGATTTCGTCCAGCACCCGCTCCATCACCGTCTGCAGCCGCCGCGCACCGATGTTCTCGACGGTGGAATTGACGGCGACAGCGACGTCGGCGAGCGCGTCGATGGCGCTGTCGGTGATGTCGAGCGTCACGCCCTCGGTCTGCATCAAGGCGACATATTGCTTGATCAGCGAGGCCTCGGGCTCGGTCAGGATGCGGCGCATGTCGTCGCGGGTCAGCGCCTGCAATTCGACGCGGATCGGAAGCCGGCCCTGCAATTCCGGCAACAGATCCGACGGCTTTGCGACGTGGAAGGCGCCGGAGGCGATGAACAGGATGTGGTCGGTCTTCACCGCGCCGTGCTTGGTCGAGACCGTGGTGCCCTCGATCAAGGGCAAGAGATCACGCTGCACGCCCTCGCGCGAGACGTCGCCGCCGACGCGGCCGTCACGGGCGCAGATCTTGTCGATCTCGTCGAGGAACACGATACCGTTGTTCTCGACCGCGCTGATCGCCTCCAGCGTCAGCTGATCGGTGTCCAGCAGCTTGTCGGATTCCTCGTTGACGAGGATCTCGTGCGAGCTCTCGACCGTCAGCCGCCGCGTCTTGCTGCGGCCGCCCAGCTTGCCGAAGATGTCGCCGATCGAGATCGCGCCCATCTGCGCGCCCGGCATGCCCGGGATCTCGAACATCGGCATGCCGCTGCCGCCGCCTTGCGTCTCGATCTCGATTTCCTTGTCGTTCAATTCGCCGGCGCGCAGCTTCTTGCGAAAAGATTCACGCGTCGTGGAAGAGGCATTGGCGCCGACCAGTGCGTCGAGCACGCGCTCCTCGGCGGCGAGCTGGGCGCGGGCCTGCACGTCCTTGCGCTTCTTCTCGCGCACCTGGGCGATCGCGACCTCGACGAGATCGCGCACGATCTGCTCGACGTCGCGGCCGACATAGCCGACCTCGGTGAATTTCGTCGCCTCCACCTTGAGGAACGGCGCATTCGCCAGCTTGGCGAGCCGTCGCGCGATCTCGGTCTTGCCGACTCCGGTCGGGCCGATCATCAGGATGTTCTTCGGCAGCACCTCTTCGCGCAAGGAGCCGGTGAGCTGCTGCCGCCGCCAGCGGTTGCGCAGCGCGATCGAGACGGCGCGCTTGGCATCGGCCTGGCCGACGATGAAACGGTCGAGTTCGGAAACGATTTCGCGGGGAGAGAAGTCTGTCATGTCTGTCTAGCTAGGGCGGGAGGCGGCCAAGGACAAGTCGCTTTTTCGGTCAGATGATGGGCGGACCCGACTGCCATTGCTTCACGGCCTCGATCGGATGGATCAGCATCAGGATGTTGAGCGTCAGATTGTCGCGAATGTGGAGCGCCAGCATGAGCTCGAAGGCGAGGCCGATCAGGATCGTCGCCGATACGGGCAGAACGCGCGCGACGAGGAACCCGAGCATCATGGCCAGATTGTCGGAGACCGAATTGACGATGCTGTCGCCGAAATAATCCAGCGAGATCGTGCCGGCGCGGTAGCGCTCGATGATGAACGGCGAGTTCTCGACGATCTCCCAGGCACCTTCGATCAGCATGGCGATGATCAACCGCGTCGGCCACGACAAGGACAGGAACGGCATGCGCACGAACAGCAGCCAGGTCAGGCCGTAGAACAGGAAGCCGTGCAGGATGTGCGAGAAGGTGTACCAGTCGGCGATGTGCTGGGAGTTCTCCGAGCTGTTCACCACGCCGTGCCACAGCTTGACATAGCCGCAGGTGCAGATCGGCACCCGCCCCATCGCGAACAGGATCGCGGCCTGCAGCGCCAGCAGCAACAGCGCGATGCCGACCCAGTAGATTGTGGGGATCGACATGCCGGTGTGTTGCTTCGCGTTGTCGGCAAGGATCATGGTGCGCGCATCATCGCAGTGACAAGCCGTCGTGCGCAACCACAGCGGCGCTGCGCTCCCTCTCCCGCTTGCGGGAGAGGGTTGGGGAGAGGGTGTCTCCACTCGCGAGAGCCCCCAAGAGGCGAGAGCCCTCACCCGCGCCTTCGGCGCGACCTCTCCCGCAGGCGGGAGAGGTTAGACCGAGCCCGCAACGACGCTGTTCATCCACAGATGAATCCTCTACCCGGTCGCCAGGCTCTCGATGGTCAAATTCCGGTTGGTGTAGACGCAGATGTCGGCGGCGATGTCCATGGAGCGGCGGACGATGGCCTCGGCGTCCTTGTCGGTGTCGAGCAGGGCTCGGGCCGCCGCCAGCGCGTAATTGCCGCCGGAGCCGATCGCCATCACGCCGGCCTCGGGCTCGAGTACGTCGCCGGTGCCTGTCAGCACCAGGGAGACGTCCTTGTCGGCCACGATCATCATGGCCTCCAGCCGCCGCAGATAGCGGTCGGTACGCCAATCCTTGGCGAGCTCGACCGCGGCCCGGGTCAGCTGCCCCGGATATTGCTCGAGCTTGGCTTCCAGCCGCTCGAACAGGGTGAAGGCGTCGGCGGTGGCACCGGCAAAGCCGCCGATCACGTCGCCCTTGCCGAGTTTCCGGACCTTCTTGGCGTTGGACTTGATGACGGTCTGGCCGATCGAGACCTGGCCGTCGCCGCCAACCACCACCTTGCCGCCCTTGCGGACGGTCAAGATCGTGGTGCCGTGCCAGCCCGGTGAGCTGTTCTTGGAATCCTGCATGAAGTACCTCACTGTCCGGCCTGATTTAGGCGGTCGGAGCTGAGGGCACAACGGGCCGCTCCGGCCCCAATTTCGGTCACCATAGGTGGAAGTGCCGCCCAGCCAAGGCGATCCCGCGGTAGCGAAGGCGTCATTTGGCTGTTAAAAGACCGGCGTTTTCGGCCCCGAGCCAGGATGAGAGCAGTTTCAATGCGCACCGCGACGATCAAGCGCAAGACCAAGGAAACCGACATCGAGGTCTCCGTGAACCTCGATGGCACCGGCGTGGCCAATATCGCGACCGGCATCGGCTTTTTCGACCATATGCTCGATCTTCTCGCCCGCCATTCCCGCATCGACCTCACGGTCAAGGCGGTTGGCGATCTGCACATTGATTATCACCATACCACCGAAGACACTGGCATCGCGCTCGGCCAGGCGGTCAAGCAGGCGCTCGGCAACATGGCGGGCATCACCCGCTATGCCGGCATCCACATGCCCATGGACGAGACGCTGTCGCGCGTGGTCATCGACATCTCGGGCCGCCCGTTCCTGGTGTTCAAGGCCGACTTTCCCCGCGACAAGATCGGCGAATTCGACACGGAGCTGGTGCGCGAGTGGTTCCAGGCCTTCGCCATGAACGCCGGCGTGACTCTCCACGTCGAGACCCTATATGGCGATAACAGCCACCATATCGCCGAGTCCTGCTTCAAAGGTCTGGCGCGGGCGCTGCGCACCGCCGTCGCGATCGACCCGAAGGCGGCGGGCGAGATCCCGTCGACCAAGGGCTCGCTCGGCGGCTGACGTTTCCGGCCGGCGGCGGCATTCGCCGCTTGCGGTATCACTGAATCCCTAGGAACGGGGCATCACCATGCCTGTCTATACAGTTCATGCTCCCTCCCCCGCCGGAGCCGATCTGCGCGCGACCGACAAGTTCGTGTTCGTGCGCGACGGGTTTCATTTCTGGGCGATGGTCTTCGGACCGTTCTGGCTGCTGTGGAACCGGCTCTGGCTGGCGCTGATCGGCTATCTGATCTTCGTCGCCGCGTTCAATGCGGGCTTGTCCAGCCTCGGTATCGGTCGCTCTTCGATCTTCTTCGCCGATCTCATCGTTGCCCTGCTGACGGGCCTCGAGGCCTCGAGCCTGCGCCGCTGGACGCTGTCGCGCGGCAAATGGCGGCAGCTCGACGTGGTGGTTGCCGACGACGAGGACACCGCCGAGCGCCGCTTCTTCGAGCGCTGGAGCCAGAAGCAGCACGGCATCGTCAACGATCAATGGGCCGTCGATCGCGGCGGCCCGCCGCCGACCCGCCATACGCCGGGTCAGCAATTCTCGAACCCGCCGCCGATTCCGGCCGGCGGCATCATCGGGTTGTTTCCAGAACCGGGAGGGTCAAGATGAGCGTCGCCATCATCGATTACGGTTCCGGCAATCTGCATTCCGCAGCGAAGGCGTTCGAGCGCGCCGCGCGCAGTCTCGAAAATCCGCAAAAGGTTTTCGTCACCAGCGATCCCGATCAGGCTTACGAGGCCGACCGCCTGGTGCTGCCGGGCGTCGGCGCGTTTGCCGATTGCCGGCGCGGCCTCGACGCCGTCAACGGCATGGTCGAGGCGATCACCGAAGCGGTGCGGGTCAAGGCGCGGCCGTTCTTCGGCATCTGCGTCGGCATGCAGCTGATGGCGAGCCGCGGCAAGGAGCATGTCATCACCGAAGGCCTGAACTGGATCGGCGGCGACGTCGAGAAGATCACGCCGCGCGACGAGAGCCTGAAGATCCCGCACATGGGCTGGAACACGCTCGACCTGCTGCAGGAGCATCCGGTGCTGAACAAGCTGACGCTCGGCCCCAAGGGCCAGCACGCTTATTTCGTGCACTCCTATCACCTCAACGCCGCCAACGAGGCGGACGTGCTCGCGCGCGCCGAATACGGCGGTCCCGTCACCGCGATCGTCGCCAAGGACACCGCCATCGGCACCCAATTCCACCCCGAGAAGAGCCAGCGTTTTGGATTGGCCCTGATCTCGAACTTTTTGCGATGGAAACCGTGATTCTCTTTCCCGCTGTTGACCTCAAGAACGGCCAGTGCGTGCGCCTGGAGCAAGGCGACATGGCGCGCGCGACCGTGTTCAACCTCAACCCGGCCGCGCAGGCGCAGAGCTTCGTCGAGCAGGGCTTTGAGTATCTCCACGTCGTCGACCTCGACGGCGCCTTTGCCGGCAAGCCGGTGAATGCGCAAGCCGTCGAGGCGATGCTGAAGGCGATCAGGATCCCGGTGCAGCTCGGCGGCGGCATTCGCGATCTCAAGACCGTCGAAGCCTGGCTCGACAAGGGCATCACCCGCGTCATCATCGGCACCGCCGCGGTACGCGACCCTGAACTGGTGAAGGCGGCGGCGAAGAAGTTTCCCGGCCGCGTCGCGGTCGGGCTGGATGCGCGTGACGGCAAGGTCGCGGTCGAAGGCTGGGCCGAGACCTCGCAGGTCACGGTGCTGGAAATCGCGCAGCGTTTCGAGGATGCCGGCGTCGCCGCCATCATCTTCACCGACATCGCGCGCGACGGCCTGCTCAAGGGCCTGAACCTGGACGCGACCATCGCGCTGGCCGACGCCATCTCCATTCCCGTGATCGCCTCCGGCGGTCTCGCCTCGATCGACGACGTCAAGGCGATGCTGACGCCGCGCGCATCGAGACTTGCCGGCGCGATCGCCGGCCGCGCGCTCTATGACGGTCGGCTCGATCCCGCCGCCGCCCTCACCTTGATCCGCAACGCGCGCGCCGCCTAGGAGACATCCGATGTTCAAGGTGCGCGTGATCCCCTGCCTCGACGTCAAGGACGGCCGCGTCGTCAAGGGCGTCAACTTCGTCGATCTCCGGGATGCCGGCGACCCCGTCGAAGCCGCGATCGCCTATGACGCCGCCGGCGCCGACGAGCTCACCTTCCTCGACATCACCGCCACCCACGAGAACCGCGGCATCATGCTGGATGTCGTCCGCCGCACCGCGGAGGCCTGTTTCATGCCTGTCACCGTCGGCGGCGGCGTGCGTGAGGTCAACGACATCAAGACGCTGCTGCGCGCCGGCGCCGACAAGGTCTCGATCAACAGCGCGGCCGTGTCGCGACGCGAGTTCGTCAAGGAAGCGGCCGAGAAATTCGGCGAGCAGTGCGTCGTGGTCGCGATCGACGCCAAGCGGGTCAAGCGCCCCGGCGGCGACCGCTGGGAGATCTTCACCCATGGCGGCCGCAACTCGACCGGCATCGACGCCATCGAATATGCCCAGGAAGTGGTCGCGCTCGGCGCCGGCGAAATCCTGCTCACTTCGATGGATCGCGACGGCACCAGGCAGGGCTTCGACATCCCGCTGACCCGGGCCATTGCCGACAGCGTTCCCGTTCCGGTGATCGCCTCGGGCGGCGTCGGCAATCTCGATCACCTCGTCGACGGCATCCGCGACGGACACGCCACGGCCGTGCTGGCGGCCTCGATCTTCCATTTCGGGGAATTCACCATCCGCGAAGCCAAGGAGCATATGGCCCGGCGTGGACTGGCGATGCGCCTCGATGCCTGACGACTCCCGATCGCAAAAATGCTACATAGGCCGGCGGGGAATGGCCTCCGTGGCCTCAAGTGTGTCCGAGTAAGTCCGATGCCGCGTTTTACGATCCACGATCTGGCCGAGACCATCGACGCCCGCGCCGCCGCCGGCGGCGAGGCCTCCTATACCCGCAAGCTTCTGGACAAAGGTGCCGAGCATTGCGCCAAGAAGTTCGGCGAGGAAGCAGTCGAAACCGTAATCGCAGCAGTCGAAAACGATCGCGCGCATCTGATCGCCGAAAGCGCGGACCTGCTCTATCATTTCCTTGTCCTGCTCAAGGCCCGCGGCGTAAAGCTGGAAGAGGTCGAGGCGACGCTGGACAAGCGGACGAATATGTCAGGGTTGGAAGAGAAAGCGTCTCGCAAGAGCGGCAGCTAGTCGAGCTCTTAACGGAAAGGTCGCGTCATGGATATCCGCGCACCCGAGCAGCAGTATAATCCGTACCGCGTTTACACCCGCGAAGAGTGGGCGCGGCTGCGTGACGATACGCCGATGACGCTGGAGCCGGGCGAGTTCGACCGGTTGCGCTCGCTGCACGACCGCCTCGATCTCAAGGAAGTCGAGGACATTTATCTCCCGTTGTCGCGCCTGCTCTCGATCTATGTCGATGCGATGCAGCGCCTGTATTACGCGGAGCGCCAGTTTCTCAACATCCGCGACCGCAAGGTGCCCTATATCATCGGGGTCGCCGGTTCGGTCGCCGTCGGGAAATCCACCACGGCCCGCGTGCTCCAGGCCTTGCTGGCGCGCTGGTCGCCGCGTCCGAAGGTCGAGCTGATCACCACCGACGGGTTTCTTTACCCGAAGGCCCTGCTCGAACAGCAGGGCATCCTGCAGAAGAAGGGCTTTCCGGAGAGCTACGACCTGCCGCTGCTGCTGAGCTTCCTCTCCGATATCAAGTCCGGCCGCCGCCATGTGCGTTCGCCGGTCTATTCGCATCTGACCTACGACATCGTGCCGAACGAGTGGGCCGAGATCGACCAGCCCGACATCCTGATCGTCGAGGGCGTCAATGTGCTGCAGACCGGCAAGCTGCCGCGCGACGGCAAGGCGGTGCCCGTGGTCTCCGACTTCTTCGACTTCTCGGTCTATATCGATGCCGACGAGGCGGCGCTGCGGCAATGGTACATCAAGCGCTTCCTGGCGCTCCGAGACACCGCGTTCACCAATCCGAAGTCCTATTTCAACCGCTATGCGCTGCTCTCGGACGAGGAGGCTACCGCCACCGCCACGGCGATCTGGGAGCGCACCAACCTCGCCAATCTCGAGGACAACATCCTGCCGACCCGTCCGCGTGCGACACTGATCCTGAAGAAGGGCGCGGATCACGCGGTGGAGAGCGTCGCGCTCAGACGTCTGTGATCGCGGCGGCCTGGAGCGTTTTCGAGCGAAGTGGACGCCGGTTCGCGTGAAGAAAACGCGTTAAAACAAGAATCTAGAGCTTCGGTTCTGATTCAATCAGAACCGAAAATGCTCGAGAAGGCGCGGGTCGGTTCGGACAAAGGTGCCTTTTGTTGCAGACCGCCAAAAGGTATTCGGCTATGACCTTCGAAAACGCGGGGGCGGGGGGTCCATGGTTGATCGTCTCAGAAGGGCTGCGGAGCAGCTTGAAGCGCCGACCTGCCCGGACTGCCACATCGAGATGAGGTGGTTTCGCTCGGAGCTGCTCGCAGACGAGCCGGTTCCGATCATCGCGCATCTGTTCGTCTGCCCGCATTGCAAGCGGACCGCGCAGACAGACACCCTCTTCCAGGGAACCCAGCGGTCGCCTGACAAGCTATCCGCGCCGCGCTTCATGGCTTACGCCGCCTGACACGTCACTTGCTAGCCTCCTGACGCTCCTTGGAGCCGACGAAGATCTGCCACGCGGTCAGGAACATTGCGGCGACGAGCGGGCCGATGACGAAGCCGTTCGCTCCGAAGGTCGCAAGGCCACCCAGGGTCGCGAGCAGCACGACATAGCTCGGCATCCGGATCGACTGTCCGACCAGAATTGGGCGCAGAAAATTATCGGCAAGGCCGATCACGAAGGTCCCGAAAGCGAGCAGGATGATTCCCTTCGTGACGGCGCCCGAGACGAGCAAATAGAGGCCGGCCGGAACCCAGACCATGGCGGAGCCGACCACCGGCAGAAGCGAAAGCAGCGCCATGACGGCACCGGCCAGCAGCGGCGCAGTCAGGCCGAGCAGCCAGAAGATCAGGCCGCCGAGTGCGCCCTGGATCATGGCAACCAGGATAATCCCCTTGATCGTGCCGCGAACCGCAAGCGTGAACGCATCGAGGATCTTGGCGGAGTGGCTCGCTCGCAGCGGCAGCGCGTCGCGGATACGCGAGTTCAGCTCGTCACCGTCGCGCAGGAAGAAGAACAGCAAGTACAGCATCACAAGCAGGCTCGCGACGAACTCCAGCGTCAGCTGACCGATATTGATCGCGTGCCCGGCCAGCTGCTGGCCGGCCGGGACGACCAGGCTCGACAAGCGTTCTTTCAGGGCCGTCAGATCGATGCCGGCCAGGCGGTCCGACAAGGACGCGGCCCAGTCCGGCAGTGCCGCCTTCAGTTGCTGCAGGGGATGAGCCAGATTGATCTCGCCAGTCTGAACGCGCTGATAGAGCTCGCCTCCCTGGTCGACGAGCGAAGCAATCACGACCCCGACGGGGATCAGGACCATGACGACCACGACGATCACGGTGGAAAGTGCGGCAGCGTTGCGCCATTCCGGAAACGGTTCCAGGCAGCGTCGATAGAAAGGCGCGAAGATGATCGCCAGCAGGGTGGCCCACAACAGGGCGCCAGAGAACGGCCAAAGCAGCCAGCCGAAGGCGAGGGTAATCACGCCAAGCCAGACGAGAAATGAGCGGTCTTCCGATGTTCTCACGTGCCGCCGGTCCTCCAGTCGCACCTTACGGGACGTTGGTAGCACAGGACCGTGCCGGAGCGGCAAGCCACGCCCTGCCTCCGTCGCGCCGGCGATAAAATCGCATGTGGTCGATCACTTGCCGGTCTTGGCAGTCCAATCGGCGATCTTGATGCGCCCCGCAAAGGTGGCGGGACCGGAACCGCTGGCCTTGTAGACGAAGGCCTCGCCCTCCTGGACGTCGCCGGCATCCTTGCCGAAGGCATCGGCGATGTTCGTCTTGTGGGTGACAAGGAACGTGTTGAAGCCGGCCCTCGGCGGCGCGTCGACGAGCTGACGCACGGCCTGGCCAGCCTTCGCATTGGCGCCGGCCGGGTTTGCCATTCCCGACGCGCTGGCGTTGCTGCTGTCCGTCAAGGCATCGATCGGCTTGACCTCACGGCCGGAGATCAGCTTGCCGGCCTCGATCGCGCGGTTCAGCCGGCTGGTGTAGACATCGCCGATCGGGATCGCGAGCTCCTTGATCGCCGCCCCGATCCGGCGCGCCATGTCCCTGCCCTTCTCGCTGAGCTGGCGCTGGGCGCTCATGTCGTCGAACTTGAAGGGGTAGATGTCCTTTTGGCTGTCGTCGGTCGCGGTGTGCCGAAAGATCAGCACGTAGCCGCCTTGCTTGAGCGAGGCGATCAGCTCCGGTGTATCGGCCGCGGCGGGTCGAGAGAAGCCGACGAGAAGGACAATGAATGCGAGGCGGCACAGCACAGTCATGTGCGAAATCCTCCGGCAAATGCCCCCGGAGGATGGTGACGCGCAACGCGGCCGAATTCAATTGTCGATTGCCGGATGGGATCGCGGTTCCGCGAGAAGCCCGATCAGACGGCCAGCCGCCGCGACGCTGCCAGCCCTGCCAGCGCTTCGTCCAGCTTGTCGCGATCGAGCGGCTTGATCAGGAATCCGTTCATGCCCGCTTCGAAGCAGGCATAGCGATCTTCCACCAGCGTATTGGCGGTGAGCGCGAGGATCGGCGTGTGGTGGCCGCCCGTGGCGGCCTCATGCGCGCGGATGCGCTTGGTCGCCTCGATGCCGTCGAGCTGCGGCATCTGGATATCCATCAGCACGAGATCGTAGGGCGTGCCGGCCGATGACGCCGCGAGCCAGGATTCCAGCGCGGCCTCGCCGTGGATGGCGATGACGACGCGATGGCCGAGCTTCGTCAGCAGCGAGCGCATCAGCAGCGCGTTGATCTCGTTGTCCTCGGCGACGAGGATGGACAGGCCCTTTGCGGCTGTCGTGCCGGCAGCTTCAGCGGTCGATTCCGGCGCGAGATCGGGCGAGGCGACCTCTGGCGTCAGCGCGAGGCGGGCGGCAAGGGAGGCCGCTCGCAGCGGCTTCACCAGGAAGCCGGTGAAGGCCGGCGACAGTTTCTCATGCCGCGAGCTCGACGTCAGCAGCACGAGGCGCTGCAGCGCATGTGCGCGGGCCATTTCGCCGAGCTGGTCGGCGATGCCAGGGCCGATCGCACGATCGACCAGCAGCGCGTGCCAGGAGCGTTCCGGCAGCAGCGCTTCGGCGACCGCCGCGTCCGCAACCAGGCAGGTCTGGCCGCCCCAGCGTTCCAGGCGGCGCGCGATCAGCGAGGCCTCGATGCCGTCGGCGACGAGGAGGATCGACTTGCCGGTGAGATCGGGGCTTGGAAAGGCGGTCTGCCCCGCGCTCGCCTGCGACGGCGGAAGCGGCACTGCGATCTCGAAGGTCGAGCCCTTCCCCGGCTCGCTCGTGAGCGTGATCCGGCCGCCCATGCGCTTGACGATGCGCTCGCTGATGGCAAGGCCGAGCCCGGTGCCGCCATAGGTGCGGGCGACGCGCTTGTCGGCCTGCTCGAATTCGCGGAAGATGCGTTGCTGGGCTTCGGCTGCGATGCCGATGCCGGTGTCGCGGACCAGGAAGCTGATCTCGTTCGGCCAGATGCCGGGCTCGACGATCAGCGCCGCGCCGCCCTTGCCAGTGAACTTGATGGCGTTGCCGGCGAGATTGAGCAGCACCTGGCGCAGTCGCGCGGAATCGCCGATCACCTCCAGCGGCAGACGCTCGTCGACATAGGCAGCGATCTCGAGCTCCTTCGCCTGCGCGCGGGGCGCGAGCAGCTCGGTGATCTCTTCGACCAGGGTCGCGAGTGCGAAGGGGCGCTGCTCGAGGTCGAGCTTGCCGGCCTCGATCTTGGAATAGTCGAGCAACTCCTCGATCAGCGCCATCAAGGCTTCGCCCGAGGTCTTCACCGCCTTGGCATAGGTCGCCTGCTCCGGCGTCAGATTGGTGTCGAGCAAGAGGCCGCCCATGCCGATGATTCCGTTGAGCGGCGTGCGGATCTCGTGCGAGGCCATGGCGAGGAAGCGCGATTTGGCGCGGTTGGCCGCGTCGGCCTGGTCGCGCGCGTCGGACAGAGCGCGCTCGGTCTCGGTGCGGTCGGTGACGTCGCGTCCCACGCTCTGCAATTCGGCGGGTTGCCCGGCATCGAGGCGGACATAGCCCTCGCGCCATGCGATCCAGCGCGCGCCGAGCGGGGTTGCGATCTTCTGGTCGTGGACGCGCGTGCCGTTGCTCTCGCGCGCGCTGTCGCCCTGCTCCAGCACGTCGAAGTCGAAACGCGTGCCGACCAGCGCGTTGCGCGCCTGTCCTGCCAGCGCGCAATAGGCCTCATTGGCGAAGGTGATGCGGCCATCGGTGTCGCGCAGAACGATGAGGTCGCCCTGCTGCTCGAACAGACTGCGGGCGCGTTCTTCGGCTTCCTTCAGCTCCCAATTGCGGTCGATCAGTGCCTCGTTGTGGGCGGCGAGCGTACGCATCCGCTTGTTGACGAAACGCAGACGCATGCTCAGCGTCGCAAGGCCGAGACAGGCGAGCGCAAACAGGAAGCTCGCGCCGATCGCAAAGGCGTGGGGATCGTAGCCGGAGGTCTCGGACCGGCTGCCCGAGACGAAGCCATAGGCGCCACCGAACGTCGCCGAGAAGATCACGAAGGAGCGGATCGCAAAGGCGATGCGGGGGTGCTTTCGCCTGAAACGGCGCATGCGCACCTTGATCCGGAACGTCCGACCCATCGTCACCCCGACTATTGTCCGAAACCCCACCACTGCCGCGTGCGACGATGGCCCGTCGACCTTGCAAACAGTTTGAGGCTTCGGTGCCGCCTCCTAACAGGGTTGACGAGATATTAACGGCCTACAGCGAGGCGGCCTGGAGATGTCGATGGCCGCCATGGGCGCCGACGATCAGCGCCGCCGCCTCGCGCTGCGAGAACGACTTCGAGCGCACATAGATGCGGTAATCCGCCGGCCCGTCGGTGGAGAGATAGATCACCTGGCCGCCGTCGACGGGCTGAGCGGCAATCGAGACGAGGCGCGTCGAGGGGCTGGCCTGACAGGAGTCCGGCTCGGAACCGAGGCCGTCGTCGACCACGGCGAAGTCCGCAGCGTCCGCATCGTCGGTGATCTGAACCCGCACCGTGGCGCGCGCCGGATCTTCAGTGAAGGCGACATGCACGCCGGCGGTCCAGAACAGCGACGTGAGTTCGACCGAGGTGTCGCCCAGGGCGATGCAGGGATGCGAGACCGATCCGATTTCCGCGCGGGCGAAGACCGCAGCTGCCAACAGGGGAACCACCGAGGCCAGGATCTTGAGACGCAACATGACACTCTACTCGCCAGGCCCCGGGAACTCGCAACTGAGATGAGCGGGCCTTATGGTTTGCAGAGCGTAAAGGAAACTCGTTACCGCCGGGTTGATGCGCTTAAATGATCAAGCCAGCTGCCGCACATCCTCCGCGAGTGCGCGGTAGGACAGCGCCTCAGCCAGATGCAGCCGGCCGATCTTGTCGGCGGAATCGAGGTCGGCCAGCGTGCGCGCCACCCGCAGCACGCGGTGATAGCCGCGCGCCGACAGCCGCATCGTCTCGGCGGCCTCGCGCAGCAGTTTTTGTCCCTGCGGGTCCGGCTTTGCGATCTCCTCCAGCACGGAAGCGGGCGCCTCGGCATTGGTGCGGACTTTTGGCAGGCCGGCATCGGCGTAACGCGCGAGCTGAATGTCGCGCGCCGCCGCCACGCGCGCGGCAACCTCGGCCGATCCTTCCGTCGGCGGCGGCAGGATCAGATCGGCCGCGGTCACCGCCGGCACCTCGATGCGCAGATCGATGCGGTCCATCAGCGGACCGGAGATGCGCGCCTGGTAGTCGCCGGTGCAGCGGTCGATGCGGCCGCGCTTGCAGGCATAGCCGGGCTCGAACGCGTTGCCGCAGCGGCACGGATTCATCGCCGCGACCAGCATGAAGCGGGCAGGGTAGGTGACGCGGTGATTGGCGCGCGACACCGCGACCTCGCCGTTCTCCAGCGGCTGCCGCAGTGAATCAAGCACGCGTGGATCAAACTCCGGCAGCTCGTCGAGGAACAGCACGCCCTGATGCGCCAGCGAGATCTCGCCCGGCTTGGCGCGCATGCCGCCTCCGGTGAGGGCGGCCATGCTTGCGGAATGATGCGGCGAGCGGAACGGCCGCCGCGCCGTCAGCGCGCCGCCTTCGATCTCGCCGGCGACGGAGGCGATCATCGAGACCTCGAGCAGCTCGCCCGGCGAGAGCGGCGGCAGGATCGAGGGCAGCCGCGCCGCCAGCATCGACTTGCCGGCGCCGGGCGCGCCGATCATGAGCAGGTGGTGCCCGCCGGCAGCCGCGATCTCCAGTGCCCGCTTGGCGCTTTCCTGGCCCTTGATGTCGCGCAGGTCGAGCGTGGAGCTTGCTGCTTCATGCACCTTCGGCGAAGGACGCGACAGCACCTGCGTGCCCTTGAAATGGTTGGCGATCTGGATCAGCGATTGTGCGGCGATGATCTGGATGTCCGGGCTGGCCCAAGCGGCCTCGGAGCCGCAGGCGGCCGGGCAGATCAGTCCTTCCTCGCGCATGTTGGCGCCGATGGCGGCAGGAAGAACGCCGGCCACGGGCGCGATGGATCCGTCGAGGCCGAGCTCGCCGAGAACGGTAAAGCCGGTCAGCGCGTCCGGCGGAATCGCCCCGATCGCCGCCATCAGGCCGAGCGCGATCGGCAGGTCGTAATGGCTGCCCTCCTTGGGCAGGTCGGCCGGCGCCAGGTTGACGATGATCCGGCGCGCCGGCAGCGCCAGCCCCGAGGCGATCAGCGCCGCGCGCACCCGCTCGCGCGCCTCCGACACCGCCTTGTCCGGGAGACCGACGATGGCAAATGCCGGCAGGCCGGGGGCGACCTGCACCTGCACGTCGACCGCGCGGGCCTCGATCCCCTCAAAGGCGACGGTGGAAACCCGCTGAACCATGCTCAAACCAGCCTGCCCCTCTCGCACAATTAGGGGTAGCAGAGCCGGGCGCAGTCCGCAAGAACAATACGGGAACGCTCTGGGAGAAGCTGCAAGTCCTAACCAGTCGTAAACACGGCCGAGACACTACGCCTCGAATGCTACCCTCCGTCCTCAGCACATTCCAACGAATGTCCGCTACTCCTAGGCCTGCGGGATGGGCCGTGGTCTAACGGGTGAACAGTTCAAATGCTTGCAAATCGCCGGAGAAGCGAACGTCGGGTGTGCAGCCGGCTCGCCAAGATCCATTTTGGCGCGGGCTCGCTGCCGCGGGACTGCACCATCACCGATATCTCGGATGGCGGCGTGAAGGTCGTGGCGGAATTTCTGGAAGTGCCGCCGCAATTCACCATCATCTTCGCGCCGGACTATTCCCGCCAATGCCGCCTGCGCTGGCGCATCGGCTGCGAATTCGGTGCCGAATTCGTCGATTGAGACGCGGGGACTTCCGTCCTTAACGGGACTTTAGCGTTAATCGGCAAGCATCTCTGATCAGTCGCCGAGTGATCAGAGTATGTTCAAGCGTTTGTCCCTCGCCTTTCCGCCGGCGGGATATCTGTGTTCCGCCGTCCTGATCCTTGCCCTTGGCGGCTGCCAGACCACCGGTATCGAGGACGTCACCGGCGCGCTCGGCGGCAAGCAGGAATCCGCCGCCAAGACCAATGACAAGGCCAATGACAAGGCCCGCGGCAGGCCGGACATGGACGCCTTGCGCGAGCGTTACCGGGCCAAGCCCAGCGATCCCGCGATTGCCATCGAATACGGCAAGGCGCTGCGCGACGGCGGCCAGCGCGCTCAGGCGGTCGCGGTGCTCGAGCAGGCCGTGCTCGCCCATCCCGGCAACAAGGCGCTGCTCGCCGGCTACGGCCGCGCCCTCGCCGACAACGGCAATTTCCAGCAGGCCTTCGACGTCCTCGGCCGCGCGCATTCGCCTGAGGATCCCGATTGGCGCATCCTGTCGGCGCAGGGCGCCGCGCTCGATCAGCTCGGCCGCAACGAGGAAGCGCAGCAATATTACGCCGCGGCGTT
The DNA here is from genome assembly GCF_006658625.1 of Bradyrhizobium sp. UNPF46. Taxonomy (NCBI): domain Bacteria; kingdom Pseudomonadati; phylum Pseudomonadota; class Alphaproteobacteria; order Hyphomicrobiales; family Nitrobacteraceae; genus Bradyrhizobium; species Bradyrhizobium sp. UNPF46. The sequence continues at coordinate 62,587 of NZ_LFJB01000040.1, read as the reverse complement.
GAAGATCGTGCCGGACGAGCCGACCGTGCTGTCCAATCTCGGCCTGTCCTATATGCTGCAGAACAATCTGCCGAGGGCCGAACAGGTGCTTGGCCGCGCTTATCAGCGCAATCAGAACGATGTGCGGGTCCGCGCCAATCTGGCGCTCGTGCTGGGATTGCAGGGCCGTGAGGCCGAGGCGGAAATCCTCGTGAAGGCAGATTTGCCGCCGGACCAGGCCGCGGCCAAGGTCACGGCGCTGCGGCAGCTGCTGGCAAAGAAGCAGCAGCGGGCGGACAAGTAGTCCGCCGCTTTTGGCGTACGCCTATGACGCCTTGCGATGCGGCGCGGAGCTGCGGCCTGATCTGCCCTTCAGCTTCTTCAAGAGCGGCTCGAGCAGCGAGCGTTTCGGCTTTTTCACCTCGCCGCGGCCGGCGAGGCGGTTCGCCATGTTCTGAAACAGCTCGGTGGTGCGGTGGTTCTTGGAGACCTCGGCGATCATCTGGCCGTTATTGGCCGCGGTCGAGAACAGCTTCGAATCGAACGGGATCACCGCGATCGGCTGGCTCTCCATGGTCTTGGCGAAAGCCTTGACCTCGATCTCGGCGCGCTTGTGCATGCCGACCTGGTTGAGGCAGTACAGCGGCGGCCGGTCGTTCGGCCGCGCCGCCTTCAGCACGCTCAGCATGTTCTTGGTGTTTCGCAGGTTCGCGAGATCGGGCTCGGCGACGATCACGATGTCGTCGGCGTTCACCAGCGCGCGCCGCGTCCAGCCGGACCATTGGTGGGGCACGTCGAGCACGATGCAGGGCGTGGTCATGCGCAGCGTATCGAACACGGCGTCGAAGGCTTCGGCGCCGAAGTCGTAGACGCGGTCGAGCGTGGCAGGCGCCGCGAGCAGGCTGAGGCGCTCGGTGCATTTGGCGAGCAGGCGTTCCATCAGCGCCGTGTCCGGGCGGTCCTGCGACAGCACCGCGTTGGCGATGCCCTGCACCGGGTCCTGGTTGTAGTCGAGGCTCGCGGTGCCGAAGGCGAGGTCGAGATCGATCACGACCGAATCGAGCGAAAGGTCGCGGGCGATGGTCCAGGCCACATTGTGCGCGACCGTGGACGCGCCGACGCCGCCCTTGGCGCCGACCACCGCGATGACGCGGCCGGTGATGATGGCCTCGGAGGCGGAGAACAGGCTGCAGATCGAGCGGACGACGTCGAGCGTTTCGACCGGGCCGACGACGTAGTCGTTGACGCCGCGGCGCACCAGCTCGCGATAGGGCGCGGTGTCGTTGGGATTGCCGATCACGACCACGCGGGTGCCGGGATCGCAGACGCCGGCGAGGTCGTCGAGCCCTTCGAGGATGTCGCGCGTGCCGTCGGATTCGATCACGATCACGTTCGGCGTCGGCATCGATTCATAGACCTCGATCGCCGCGGCAAGGCCGCCGTCCTTGGCGGTGAGGTGCGCCTTGGCAAGCCGGCGGTCCTGCCCCGCCGCGGTCACCGCGGCGAGCGTCTTCTCGGTCTCGCAAAAGGCCTGCACCGAGATGCGGGGGACCGGCGCAATGTGTTCCTCGGGGTGCCGCGGATCGTCCGCGTCGTCTTCGTGAAGCGCTGTCATTTGCCGATATCGCTGAGTTTGGCCTTGTCGGTCTCGGGTGAGGGAGTCGAGATCGCCGTACCCTTGCGGTAACGCTCGAAGGCGATGTCGCGTCGGGCGGTATAAGCGGGCGCCTCGGATCGCGGCTGCTCGAGGTCGGCGGGGTTGTCGATCATCGCCGCGAGATTGCGCTGACTGGCACAGCCCAGATTGAAATAGGGCCGGTTCTCGTTGTAGCCGGGATCGAGGATGTTGGGCCCGATATCTTCCGGCCACAGCCCGCAAGGGCCGGCCACCGCGGCGATCCTGGAATAGCTCAAGCGGATGGTGGGCAGCAGTCCGGGATCCTCAGGGCGATAGGGATGCTGCACGATGGCGCGGGACGGCACGCCGCCGGATGCGAGCAAGGAACGGATCTCCCGATAGGTCGCGGCCGCCGCGCGCGAATTCGCGGTGTCGACGGGGACGTCGACGACGACGGAGCCGGTGCCTTCGCGCACCCAGTCCCGCGCGATCCCCGCGACGTCCGAGTGCTGCGCGGCCGAAAGGCCGCCGCGCGCCTTGCCGACGAAGATGACGATCGACTTCTTGCCTTCCTGCACGGCGATCGGGTGGCGCTGGCGATAGTCGGTCGGCACCGTCTGGGTGACGATCTCGCCGGTGGTGTTGCAGGCGCCCAGCATGACGGAGAGGCCCGTCAGTGCCAGCGCGATTCTCAAGCTGCGACGTCGATCGGCAGATGTTGTCGTCATCGCCTGGTCCCCTCTTGCCCCGTGCCTTGCTCGGTCCCCAAACCGTCCGTCATCAGTCAATGATGAAGCCGAAATCACCCGGCGCTCCGTTGATCGGATCGACGCGGCGCGCGACGCCATAGAGACGGTTCATGCGGCCGAGCAGAGCGGTCTGCGCGTCCGAGGCCGGCGCGAAGCCGTCGTCGGGCCGCGACAATTCCTTCTGGGCGACCGCGCGCACCACATAGGGCGTCACGATCACCATCAACTCGGTCTCGTTGTTGACGAAGTCCTGGCTGCGGAACAGCGCACCGATGATCGGCACCTGGTCGACACCGGGCAGGCCGTTGATCGCCTGCTTGGTCTGCTGCTGGATCAGGCCGGCCATCGCCATCGAGCCGCCCGAGGGAATTTCGAGCGTGGTCTCGGCGCGGCGGGTCTGGATCGAGGGGATGGTGATCGAGCTGGTCTGGCCCGCGGACACCGCCTGCGTCACGGAGATGGCGTTCTGGTTCGACAGCTCCGAGACCTCGGTCATCACGCGCAGGCTGATACGTCCCTCGCTGAGCACGACCGGCGTGAAGTTGAGGGAGATGCCGAACTTCTTGTAGGTGATCTGGGTGGTACAGACGTGGGTGACCGGATCGCAGGAATAGCCCGCAGGGATCGGGAACTCGCCGCCCGCGATGAAAGTCGCGGACTCGCCGGAGATCGCCGTCAGGCTCGGCTCGGCCAGCGTCCGCATCACGCCGGCGCTTTCCATCGCCCGCATCGTGGCGTTGACGGTGGCCACGCCTTTTGCAAGTCCGGTAACACCGAGCCCGTTGCTGCTGACGAGCGGGCCGCCGGAGACTGAGAACGGGTTGGAGTTGTTGAAATTCACCACCGCGGTGCCGGCGTTCAGGCTGGCGCTGAGGTCGACACCGAGCTGCTTGACGATGTCGCGGCGCACTTCGCCGACGACGACCTTGAGCATCACCTGGTCGCGGCCGCGCACGACGATGTTGTTGACGACCTTCTCGGAGCCGCCGACCAGCTTGGCTGCGACGTCGCCGGCCTGCTGGGCCTCCACCGGGCTCGACACCGAGCCGGTCAGCATCACGCTGTCGCCCACGCCTTCGATCTGCACGCCCGGCAGCGATTGGCGCAGGGCCGTACGCATGCCGTTGAGGTCGCGCTTCACCGCGATGTCATAGGCGGCGACCTGCTGGCCGTCGGCGGTGAAGAACACGACGTTGGTCTGGCCGACCTGGCCGCCGATGATATAGGCACGCTGGGCCGAGCGGATCACCGCATTGGCGATCTTGGGATCGGCCACCAGCACGTCCTTGACCTCGCGCGGCAGGTCGATGACGACGGATTTGCCGACGCCGAGCGAAAGAGAACGCGTCCTCGCCGGCGCGATCGTCGCGACCGGCGACACACCGAGATCCGGCGCCTGCATCGGCGCCTGATCGCCGACCGGCGCGTCCGCAGCGCCGACGCAGTTCGGGGCCGCGAGCAGCCCCAGCATCAGCAGCGTCCCCACGAAGAACGAGCCTGCGCGCTTCCCCCGAATGCGCAGCCCCGTCCGATCATCCCCAAAGTTCATGATGTCCCCATCACTTCTGTGACGTTAGTTGCCGCGCCGGTACGCCGAAGCGGATGACGTTGACGCCATCGGTGACCTTGGCCGCCTTGTCCGCGATTGTGCCTTCCACCGCGTTGGCATCGACGATGCTGCGCAGCGCGAGCTGGAGCGTGCCGCCCTGGCGCGCGGCCGACAGCGTCGCGACCTGGTCGGGCTTGAGCTCGAGCGTTACGGTCTTGCCGACGACGGCGGTCTGGCCGTCCTTTTCCTTCGGCGCCTGGTCGATCGCGAGCACGCGGATGTTGGTCAGGATCACCTCGGACAGAATGAGGTCGTTGCCGGCCAGCGCGCCATTGGCGTCGGGATTCTTCAGGCGGCGGGTCAGGACGATGTCGACGCGATCGTTCGGCAGGATGAAGCCGCCCGCGCCGGTCTCGGCTGAAATCTCGGTGGAAACGGCGCGCATGCCCGACGGCAGGATCGCAGCCATGAAGCCGGAGCCTTCGGCCCTGACCAGCTTCTGCTCGCGGATCGGCTCGCCCTGCATCAGGGGCACGCGTGCGATCGAGCCGGCGATCTGGGTCTGGGCTTCGGGCCTGCTGTCACGGCGGATGAAGGCGCTGCTCGCGGTTGCCGCAGGCCAGGCTTGCCATTGCAGATCGTCGGGCTTGAGCGCCTGGCCGAGCTGGATGTCGTTCTTGGCGATGAGGACTTCGACCGTCGGCAGCTTCTCGGCGACGGGCGCAGCGGGCGCGGGGGCATTCTGATAGCCGCTCGCCAGATACGCAGCGACGCCGCCGGCGGCCAGCGCGATGACGAGGACGACAATGCGTGCGGTGTTCATACGCTTTTACTCATACGCGGGGCACTCGAACCGCACCTGGCGGGTTCCCCCGTGTCGATGAGTAGGGAGTAAAAGTATAAGGGGTGTTGCGAGGCCGAACGCGATCGTCGGCGGCGCTGATGGTTCTCGGCAGATGGTGAACGCGGCGTTATTAGGTCGGCCAGCGGCCCCGTAGATTCACGTAAGCGCGCTCGTGCGTTTGCACGATGGGCGCGGCGTCATGGTGAACGGGGGGTTAGTGATGCGGACGTTTGCGGTCACGGCACGATCGCAGCGAGCTGCGCCGACACTGGTGATCCGTCATCCTGAGGTGCGAGGCTTGCGATGCATTGCATCGCAAGGTGAGCCTCGAAGGATGCGCGGCCGGGATGCAGCCGGGCCGTCGCCCTTCGAGGGCCGCTGAAGGAGCGGCCACCTCAGGGTGACGGTGATGGAGTCGCGTAGCCCGGATGGAGCGCAGCGCAATCCGGGCTACGTAGCTACTTCGCCCGCTTCTGTTCGACCACGTCCCAGATCTTCGCCGCGACGTCGGGGCCGCCGAGCCGCGCGATGGCGCGGATGCCGGTCGGGGAGGTCACGTTGATCTCGGTGAGATTGCCGTTGATGACGTCGATGCCAACGAACAACAGGCCGCGCTCGCGCAGCGCCGGGCCGACGGTGGCGCAGATCTCGCGCTCGCGCGGGGTGAGCTCGGTCTCCTGCGCCGCGCCGCCGCGGACCATGTTGGAGCGGAGATCGTCGGCGGCCGGCACGCGGTTCACCGCGCCGGCGAACTCGCCGTTGACCAGGATGATGCGCTTGTCGCCGTGCCTCACCTCGGGGATGAACTGCTGGATCACCCAGGCTTCCTTGAACGTCACCGAGAACATGTCGAACAGCGAGCCGAAATTCATGTCCTGCGGCATCACGCGGAACACTGCCGCGCCGCCATGGCCGTGCAGTGGCTTCATGACGACGGCGCCATGCTTGTCGCGGAACGCGTTGATCTCGTCGAGATCGCGTGAGATCAGCGTCGGTGGCATCAGCTGCGGAAAATTCATCACGAACAGCTTTTCCGGCGCGTTGCGCACCGAGGCCGGATCGTTGACCACCAGCGTCTTCGGATGGATGCGCTCCAGGAAGTGCGTCGAGGTGATGTAGGCGAGGTCGAACGGCGGGTCCTGGCGCAGCAGCACCACGTCAAAGCCGTTCAGCGCCTCGCGCTTCGGCTCGCCGAGCGTGAAATGATTGCCCGGCTCGTCGCGCACCGTCAGCAGCTGGACCGGGGCGACGATCTCCTCGCCAACCATCGAGAGCTTGTCGGGCGTGTAATAGGACAGGCCATGGCCGCGTTTCTGCGCCTCCAGGAGCAGCGCGAAGGTGGAATCGCCCTTGATGTTGATCCGGGCGATGGGGTCCATCTGGACGGCGACGTTGAGTTTCATGGTCTGCCTTTCAGGTCGAGGCGTCGAATGCCGCCAACACATGGCGCGGAAGTGAGCGCGGCGCAATCAGCATGGCGTCGAATCGCAATTCGAATTCGGCATGCTCGGGATGCGCTACGAGCCAGCCTTGCGCGGCGTCGATGATGCGCTGCTGCTGGCGCGGGGTCACCGCATAGGCGGCGTCATCGAGGCTGGCGCGGGCCTTGACCTCGACGAAGGCGATCAGGTTGCGTCGTCGCGCCACGAGGTCGATCTCGCCATGCGGCGTGCGGAAACGCTTGGCGAGGATGCGATAGCCCTTGGCCATGAGATAGGCGGCGGCGCGGCTTTCGGCCGAGATGCCGGTACGGAACGCGGCGACGCGCTCGGGCGAGGCGATCTTGGGTTCCTTCGGAACCTCAGCCTTCGCCATCGCCGCCTCGCAGATCCTTTGCGAGCTCGAGTGCGCGGGCATAGACCTCGCGGCGCGGCCGGCCCGAGAGCGCGACGGCATGCGCGACGGCATCCTTGACACTGTGCGCGGCGAGTTGCTCGCGCAGGAGGTTGTCGAGCGCATCCGATGCGAGCACATTGGCGTCGGCCGCTGGCGGAGCGATCACCAGAACGAATTCACCGCGCGTCTCCGGCGCGTCGGCTTGTCGCGCGAGCTCGGCGAGCGGTGCGCGCCTGACCTCCTCGTGCAATTTCGTGAGCTCGCGGCAGACCGCGGCCTCTCGCTCCCCCATGATCTCGGCCAGATCGGTCAAGGTGGCCTGCATCCGGTTGCCGGATTCGAACATCACCAATGTCGCGTCGATCCGCGCAAGCTCGGCCAGCCGCGCGCGGCGCGCCGCAGATTTCGCCGGCAGGAAACCTTCGAAAAAGAAGCGGTCGGTCGGCAGTGCCGCCACCGACAAGGCCGCCAGGACCGAGGATGGGCCGGGCAGCGCATGTACTGCATGGCCGGCGGCGCAGACCTCGCGCACCAGCTTGAAGCCGGGATCGGAGATCAGCGGCGTGCCGGCGTCCGAGACCAGCGCGACCGAGCCGCCTGCCGCAAGTACCTCCAGGATCTTTGGCCGGGCGGCCTCGGCGTTGTGCTCGTGATATTGCTTGAGCTGGCTCGCAATGGCGTAGCGCTCGGTCAGGCGCCGCGTGATGCGGGTGTCTTCGCAGAAGATGACATCGACGCCGGCGAGCGTTTGAAGCGCGCGCAGCGTGATATCACCGAGATTGCCGATCGGGGTCGCGACCAGATGGAGGCCCGGTGCCGCCTTGGGCGCCGGAAGCCGATGGGCATCGATGGAGAAACCGCGCGAGGCGGTGTCTTGGGCTTCAGGCGTATTTATCGGAGCCGGCTTTGCGCGCATAATGAAGTCAACTTAGGCACGATCCCGAGGGCTGGGAACCGGCTCTTCGAAAAAGATCGTGCCGAGGCAAGGGGCGAGGAAAGACTGGAATGTGATCCGACAAGCGTCACATTCCCGAGGGAATGAAGCACCAGCGTCATATTCACGGCGGAAAGGCCGCCTTGATGCTGGGTAGGGACGGCGGACAGCTAGCCAGGACTTTAAGGTGCGGCCGCGTTAAGCGGTTATTATCCTTTTGTTTTAGTTAACTATTTGCCGACAATATGCCTGAATCCGCGGCTTGTGTCGCGGGACGAGTGTTGTGACCGGCTGGCGATCGCTGGTCAGAAGAGAAGCTGCCATGCTGGGCCCGCGCGATTTGAAGTCTCCCGTTCAGGGGCCCCGGATGCCAGGGGCGACCCGGCGGAGTGCACTCGGCCTGCTGCTTGGCACACCCCTGCTATCGGCCTGCGCCGGGGTGCAGCAGAGTCTCAGCCAGTTCTCCAACCCGTTCTCGAGCTCACCGCCTCCGGCCCAGCCGGCGGGTCCCCCGCAACAGGGGACGACCGCGGGCACCGGCGGGGTCAAGGTCGCCGTCATCCTGCCGCTCTCGGCTGCGGGCAATGCCGGCCTTGCCGCGCAATCCATGCGCAATGCCGCCGAGATGGCGCTGGCCGAGTTCCAGAATCCGAACATCCAGCTCCTGATCAAGGACGACAATGGCAGCCCGCAAGGCGCACAGGCCGGTGCGCAGCAGGCCGTTGACGAGGGCGCCGAGATCATTCTGGGACCGTTGTTCGCGCAGTCGGTGCCGGCGGTGGCCCAGGTCGCACGCACGCGCGGCATTTCCGTCATCGCGTTCTCGACCGATTCCAGCATCGCCGGCCGCGGCGTCTATCTGCTGTCCTTCCTGCCGGAGTCCGACGTCAATCGCATCGTCGAATATTCCGCCAGCATCGGAAAGCGCTCGGTTGCCGTGCTGGTGCCCGACAACGCCTATGGCAATGTCGTCGAAGCCGCGGTGAAGGCGGCGGTGCCGCGCCGTGGCGGGCGCATCGTCGCCTTCGAGAAATACGGCGCCGATCGCGCCACGCCGGCGCGCACCGTGGCGCAGCAGCTGGGCGGTGCCGATGCGCTGTTCATTGCCGACGACGGCGATGCCGTTGTCACCGTTGCGGATGCGATGACGGCCGCGGGCGCGAATTTGCGCAACATCCAGCTGCTCGGCACCGGCCTGTGGGATAATCCCCGCGTCTATGCCAGCCCGGCGCTTCAGGGCGGGCTTTACGCCGCGCCGGATCCCGCCGGCTTCCGCGCTTTCTCCGGCCGCTATCGCACCAAATACGGCGCCGAGCCGATCCGCACCGCGACGCTGGCCTATGATGCGGTCGCGCTCGTCGCCGCGCTCGCGCGCACGCAAGGCACCACGCGCTTCTCGCCCGACGTGCTGACCAACCCTTCCGGCTTCGCCGGCATCGACGGCCTGTTCCGTTTCCGCGCCGACGGCACCAACGAGCGCGGCCTTGCGGTGATGAAGGTGACGCAGGGTGGCGGCGTTGCGGTCGCCGGCTCGCCAAAGAGTTTTGGGGCGTAGCTCAGGACAACGGCTGTAGGTTGCGTTAGGCCGCGAGATCCGCGACCACCGCATCCAGCACGGGAAAACCGCTGCTCGTTACGCGCAGTCGTCCCGTCGCATCGACGGTGATCGCACCTTCCTCGCGCAACAGTGCGATGCGCTTGGGATCGAGCGGGCGGCCCGAGAGTGCCTTGTAGCGCTCGGGGTCGATGCCTTCGGCGAGGCGCAATCCCATCAGCAAAAATTCGTCGGCGCGTTCTTCGCTATTGAGGAGATCGTCGGTGACCACGCCGTGGCCGTTGGTCTCGACCCGCATCAGCCAGGCCTCGGGACGCTTCTCGGTGGCGGTGGCGTGTCTGATGCCGTCGATGTCGAGCCGCCCGTGCGCGCCGGGGCCGATGCCGGCATATTCCTCGCCGCGCCAGTAGACCAGATTGTGCCGGCATTCGGCGCCGCGCCGCGCGTGATTGGAGATCTCGTAGGCGGGCAGGCCGAGCTTGTCGCAGGTCTCCTGCGTGACGTCGTAGAGCGCGCGCGCGAGCGCTTCATCCGGCGTCTTCAACTTGCCGGCCTGGTGCAGGCCGAAGAACGGCGTGCCTTCCTCGATCGTCAATTGATAGAGCGACAGGTGCTCGGCGGCCTCGCTCACCGCGAGCCGAAGTTCATCGGCCCACATCGCCGGCGTCTGGTCGGGCCGGGCGTAGATCAGGTCGAACGAATAGCGGTCGAACGAGCGGCGCGCGATGGCGACGGCATCGAGCGCTTCGCGCGCGCTGTGCATGCGGCCCAGCGCTTTGAGCGAGGCATCATCGAGCGCCTGCACGCCGAGCGAGACGCGGTTGACGCCGGCTGCGCGATAGCCGGCAAAGCGCGTGGCCTCGACGCTGGTCGGGTTCGCTTCCAGCGTGACTTCGGCGTCCTTCGCAACGGTCCAGTGCTTGCTGATGGCGTCAAGCACCGCGCCGACGGTTGCGGGCTGCATCAGCGACGGTGTGCCGCCGCCGAGGAAGATCGAGGTGACCTCGCGGCCGGGCGCGCGTTCGGCGGTCGTCGCGATCTCGCGCGCGAAGGCGGACGCAAACCGCGCCTCGTCGATCGCGGCGTGGCGGACATGGCTGTTGAAGTCGCAATAAGGACACTTCGACAGGCAGAACGGCCAGTGCACGTAAACGCCGAAAGCTTGGTTAGCGTGGCTCAAGGCAGATCTCCGCCAGTTTCACGAAGGCGCGGGCCCGGTGCGACAGGCCGAGGCCGAGCGGCGGCAGGCCGTGCTTCTCGATGCTTTCCATCTCGCCGAAGGTGCGATCGTGACCGTTGGGCAGGAACATCGGATCGTAACCAAAGCCGGCGGTGCCGCGTGGCGGCCACACCAGCGTGCCGTCGACGCGGGCCTCGACCTCTTCGAGATGATCGTCGGGCCAGGCGACGCAGAGCGCGGAGACGAAATGCGCGGTGCGCTTTGCGGGCGTGGTGGCACCACGCTCCTGCAGCAGGCGCTCGATCTGCGCCATCGCCGCGTTGAAATCCTTGGACGGACCGGCCCAGCGCGCGCTGTAGATTCCGGGCGCGCCGTCGAGCGCATCGACCACGATGCCGGAATCGTCGGCGAAGGACGGAAGCCCGGTCGCCTGCGCCGCCGCGATTGCCTTGATCGCGGCGTTGCTGCGGAAATCGTCGCCGGTCTCGTCCGGTTCGGCGAGGCCGAGCTCGCCGGCCGACACCGCCTCGACGCCGTGAGGCGCCAAAAGCTCCCGCATCTCGGCCAGCTTGCCGGGATTATGGGTTGCGATGACGAGCTTTCCGGTGATTCGGCGGTGCATGGCTTATTGACTACGCCACGGCCAGCTTCTGCAAGTCCACCAGCCGCGCAATGCCCTTCTGCGCCAGCGCCATCAGCGCCAGGAACTCGTCCTGGGTGAACGGCTCGCGCTCCGCGGTGCCCTGCACCTCGACGATGCGGCCGTCGCCGGTCATGACGAAATTGGCGTCGGTCTGCGCTTCCGAATCCTCGGCATAGTCGAGATCGAGCACCGGCGTGCCGTTGTAGATGCCGCAGGAGATCGCGGCGACGTTGTCGCGCATCACGTTGGCCTTGATCATGTTGCGCGCCTTCATCCAGTTGATGCAGTCGGCGAGCGCGACCCAGGCGCCGGTGATCGAGGCCGTGCGGGTGCCGCCGTCGGCCTGGAGCACGTCGCAATCGACCGTGATCTGGCGCTCGCCGAGCGCTTCGAGGTCGACGATGGTGCGAAGCGCGCGGCCGATCAGGCGCTGGATCTCGACGGTGCGGCCGCTCTGCTTGCCGGCGGCGGCCTCGCGGCGGGTGCGTTCGGAGGTCGCGCGCGGCAGCATGCCGTATTCGGCGGTGACCCAGCCGCGGCCCTGGCCCTTCAGCCATGGCGGCAGGCGGTCTTCCAGCGTGGCGGTGACCAGCACATGGGTGTCGCCGAATTTCACCAGGCACGAGCCTTCCGCATATTTGACCACGCCGCGCTCCAGGGTGACGGGGCGCAGTTCGTCGGGCGCACGGCCGCTTGGCCGCATGGGAAATCCTCCAAAACTCACGGGAAAGGCTGTTGGCGGTGCTTGTAGGTGGGGTGGGGGTGCGCGGCAAGGTCTTTTCACCCCTGTTTTCGGGTCCGCGAACGCGGCGCTTGTCAGAACCCTCGGGGATATACAAATTACAAGTATCTGAGAGGAGTTACCGTCTGTGGCCCATCACGATCCGATCCATCTGATCGCGCCGCGCGCAGGCCTTGCCCAGCTCAACGAGCGTTCCCGCGACATCTTTCGTCAAATTGTCGAAAGTTATCTCGCGACCGGTGAGCCGGTGGGCTCCCGCAACATTTCCCGCCTGATCGCCATGCCGCTATCGCCGGCCTCGGTCCGCAACGTCATGGCCGATCTGGAACAGCTCGGCCTGATCTATGCGCCGCACACCTCCGCCGGCCGGTTGCCGACGGAACTCGGCCTGCGCTTCTTCGTCGATGCCTTGATGCAGGTCGGCGACCTCAACGAGGCCGAACGGCAGTCGATCCAGAGCCAGCTCACGTCCGTCGGTCAGGCGCACTCGGTCGAGGCCGCGCTGGACCAGGCGCTGACGCGGCTGTCCGGACTGACGCGAGCGGCGGCGGTGGTGTTGACGCCCAAATCCAATGCGCGGCTGAAGCACATCGAATTCGTCCGCCTGGAACCTGAAAAGGCCCTGGTGATCCTGGTCGGCGAGGACGGCCAGGTCGAGAACCGCGTGCTGACGCTGCCCCCTGGGGTTCCCTCGTCGGCGATCACCGAAGCCGGCAATTTCCTCAATGCGCGGATTCGCGGCCGGACGCTGGCCGAGGCGCGGCTCGAGCTCGAGACAGCGCTTGGCGAGGCCCGCGCCGAGCTCGATCAGCTGACGCAGAAGGTGATTTCGGCCGGCATCGCCAGCTGGTCCGGCGGCGAGAACGAGGACCGCCAGCTCATCGTCCGCGGCCACGCCAATCTGCTGGAAGATCTGCACGCGTTGGAGGATCTGGAGCGGGTGCGCCTGTTGTTCGACGACCTCGAGACCAAGCGGGGCGTGATCGACCTGCTCGGCCGTGCCGAGACCGCCGAGGGCGTGCGCATCTTTATCGGTTCGGAGAACAAACTGTTTTCCCTGTCGGGCTCCTCCACCATCATCTCGCCCTATCGGGATGCCGCCGGCCACATCGTCGGCGTTCTCGGCGTGATCGGCCCGACGCGGCTGAATTATGCCCGCGTGATCCCGACCGTGGATTATGCCGCCCGCATCGTCAGTCGCCTGCTGGGGGGCTGACCGGCGTTTGATCCGATCACGGGCGCTTGATTTTCGCTGCTCAAAGCACGATATCCGGGCCAACAATCCCTGGAAACGAGTTCGAGATTACAGCCGATGACCGATCGAGACCGGCAACCCGAAGACGCGGCCGCGCCGACTGGCGAGCCCGTGGTGTCGAAGCCCTACATCATGCCCGACGATCCCGAGCCCGGCTCGGTCGAAACCCTGCAGAAGGAAGTCGCCGAGGCGCGCGACCGTGTGCTGCGGACGCTGGCCGAGATGGAGAATCTGCGCAAGCGCACCACGAAGGAAGTCGCCGACGCCCGCCTCTACGGCATCACCGGCTTTGCCCGTGACGTGCTCGACATCGCCGACAATCTCCAGCGTGCGCTCGATGCCGTTCCGGCCGAGGCGCGTGCCGCCGCCGATCCCGGACTGACCTCGCTGATCGAGGGCGTCGAGCTTACCGAGCGCGCGCTGCTCAGCGCGCTGGAGAAGCACGGCGTGAAGAAGCTCGATCCGCAGGGCCAGAAGTTCGACCCGAACTTTCACCAGGCAATGTACGAAGTGCCCGATGCGTCGGTGCCGTCGGGCACGGTCGTGCAGATCATGCAGGCCGGCTACACCATCGGCGATCGCGTGCTGCGCCCGGCTCTCGTCGGTGTCGCCAAGGGCGGCGCAAAACCCGCGCCGGCCGCGAACAACAACGAGTCGAGCGGCGCGCCGAATTGAGTTTTGGCGTCATTCCGGGTTCGGCTCCTCCAGCCGCCCCGGAATGGCAGCTCGGAAATCCTACGCGTTCACCGCGATATCACCCGATTGAATCCGCTTCACGCCGGCCTTGGCCATGTCGGCCCAGGCCTTTGCCAGCGAGCCCTGGGTATCGATGCCGCGGCAGGCGTCTTCCACCACATAGACCTCGAAGCCCGCCTTGCGCGCGTCCAGCGCGGTCCAGGCGACGCAGAAGTCTGTCGCGAGCCCGGCGACGAAGACACGCTTGATCTTGCGGCCCTTCAAATATCCCGCAAGGCCCGTCGAGGTCTTGCCGTCGGCTTCGAGGAAGGCCGAATAGCTGTCGACGTCCTTGTGAAAGCCCTTGCGGATGATGAGTTCGGCGTGGGGGATGGACAGGTCCTTCGACAGTGAGGCGCCGTCGGTGCCCTGCACGCAATGGTCAGGCCACAGCACCTGCTTGCCGTAGGGAAGGTCCACGGTCTCGAACGGCTTCTTGCCGGAATGTACCGACGCAAACGAGACGTGGCCCGGCGTGTGCCAGTCCTGCGTCATCACCACGTTCGCAAACGCCTTCGAGATCTTGTTGATGACCGGCACCACCTGCTCGCCTTCCTTTACGGCGAGGCTGCCGCCCGGCAGGAAGCAGTTTTGCACGTCGATCACGAGCAGCGCGGAGCTTTCGTCCGGCTTGATCGATGTCGCTGCAAAGAGTGCGGTCGGCGCGAGGGTCGCCAGCGCCGTCGTGCCCAGCGCCGCGAGGATTTGTCGTCGATCGAGCATCGTTCGCCTCCCCTTAGGATGATCCAACGGAAGCGAAGCCTAGTTCCGTTCGTATACGAACAGAAGCCTGAAAATGCGGCCGGCTTTGGTGATGGGTTGGGCTGACAAGCCAACAGCATCGTCATCCCGGGGCGCGCAAAGCGCGAGCCCGGGATCCATAACCACAGGGAGGAGTTTGGCGAATACCTCTTGTAACCGCGAGATCACGCGGTATGGATCCCCGCCCCCCGTGCGCAATTGCGCAACTAGGCGGGGACGACACCGAGTGTGTAGGGCCGCCTCAACCTAGCCCTTCGGCTGAATCCCGTCGCGCACGGCGCGGAAGCGGGTGAAGGCGGCCTGCCACTGCTCGCGCGGGGCGCTGGCGATGATGCGGAGCGAGGCGCCGCCGCTCGAGAAGCGGATCCACTGCACCACGGTGACCGGGGTCTTGTCCTTGCCGCTGATGCCGTCGATCCGGGTCTCGAAGCCCTGCTGGCCGTTGATGCGGATCGGCTCGGACATGGTGACGCGGGATTCGCGCACGCCCGGGATCTGCAGCGCCGCCTCCTGGGCGAAGCGGGCGCGGTCGTCGGCGGCCTGCGGCGTGGCGCCGATCAGGCCGAGGATCATAAACGGCTTCGATTCATAACCGGTGCTCTCGTCGCCGTCGGCGAGGATGATGCTGGAGCCCGGCGCCAGCGTGCGGATGTCCTTGAAGTCGGCGAGATCGGTGATCTTGAACGGCATCAGCGCGATCTGCTCCTCGGCCGAGACCTGCTTGCGGGTCGCGGCGCTGGCAAACATCTGCCGCACCGCCTCGTCCGTGTAGATCTTGGTCGCGTTCTCCGGGATCTGCACCGCGACATAGCCGGAGAAGCCGGCGCCCGGCACGATCATCGAATAGCGCTTCACCGGGGTCTCCCCGGCCTTGCCGCTCTCGGTGGTGAAATAGGCGAGGCCCGCGGGCGTCTCGATCTTGTCCTGCTTGACGCCATTGGCGCCGGTCGGATTGGAGTTGAAGGCGCTCACGACCTCGCCATAGGCCGCCGGCGGCAGCTCGGTGATCAGCACCTTGACGCTGCCGTCCTCGCTTTCGAAGCCCGGAAAGGTCTTGGCCGTGTTGAGGCCGACCAACGGCACCATGCCGAGGCGCAAGCCGGGCGGAAACACGGCGTCGGCGGCGAGGGCCGGAAACGCGGAGCTAACGAGAAGGGCGAGCGCGGCGAGGGGACGGATCAGCTTCATGGGCACCCTGATTGGTTCACATTGAGGCCGTTCGATGGTGGTCCACCGGGCCGCTTTGTCGCGCGCAGCAGCTCTGGTGGCTGCCCCGGCCGGTCCGCCTTTTACCGGGTTTGGGCTTGCGGCAACAGGGCGGGCCGGCTTGCGGTAGCGGGGGCTTGCTGATGCCCGGACCTGTTAATAATTCCTCACCCGCAAGGGCGGTGAAGCCCGGATATGGCCTTTCAAAACCCGATGTTTTCGCGGCAGAAACCTAGCTGCGGTCCTTGCGGGCCCCTCCCCCCCTCCTATATGAGCGTCAACCATCGCAATATCGCGAATGTTTGATCTTAGGGGGTTTCGGTTCGGGTGCCTTCTGGGCCCAGCCAACCTGCCGCAAAAAGAAGGATATCAGGACCATGGGAAAGGTCATTGGGATCGACCTCGGCACCACGAATTCGTGCGTCGCCGTGATGGATGGCAAGAACGCCAAAGTCATCGAGAATTCCGAAGGCATGCGGACGACGCCTTCGATCGTCGCCGTCACGGACGACGGTGAGCGCCTCGTCGGCCAGCCGGCCAAGCGCCAGGCCGTCACCAATCCCGAGCGCACCTTCTTCGCAGTGAAGCGCCTGATCGGCCGCCGCTACGACGACCCGATGGTCGAGAAGGACAAGAAGCTCGTCCCCTACAAGATCGTCAAGGCTTCCAACGGCGACGCCTGGGTCGAGGCCGACGGCCAGACCTACTCGCCCTCGCAGGTCTCGGCCTTCATCCTTCAGAAGATGAAGGAGACCGCGGAAGCCCATCTCGGCCAGAAGGTCGACCAGGCCGTCATCACCGTTCCCGCCTACTTCAACGACGCCCAGCGCCAGGCGACCAAGGACGCCGGCAAGATCGCGGGCCTCGAAGTGCTGCGCATCATCAACGAGCCGACCGCGGCTGCGCTGGCCTATGGCCTCGACAAGACCAAGGCCGGCACGATCGCCGTGTACGACCTCGGCGGCGGCACCTTCGATATCTCCATTCTCGAAATCGGTGACGGCGTGTTCGAGGTGAAGTCGACCAACGGCGACACCTTCCTCGGCGGCGAAGATTTCGACATGCGCCTCGTCGGCTACCTCGCCGATGAATTCCAGAAGGAGCAGGGCATCAACCTGCGCAACGACAAGCTGGCGTTGCAGCGCCTGAAGGAAGCCGCTGAAAAGGCCAAGATCGAGCTGTCGTCGACGACGCAGACCGAGATCAACCTGCCCTTCATCACCGCGGACCAGACCGGCCCGAAGCATCTGACGATGAAGCTCACCCGCGCCAAGTTCGAGGCGCTGGTCGACGACCTCGTGCAGAAGACCGTCGAGCCTTGCCGCAAGGCGCTGAAGGATGCCGGCGTCACCGCCGGTGAGATCGGCGAAGTCGTCCTGGTCGGCGGCATGTCGCGCATGCCGAAGGTCCAGGAAGTCGTGAAGCAGCTGTTCGGCAAGGAGCCGCACAAGGGCGTCAACCCGGACGAGGTCGTGGCGATCGGTGCCGCGATCCAGGCCGGCGTGCTCCAGGGCGACGTCAAGGACGTGCTGCTGCTCGACGTGACCCCGCTGTCGCTGGGCATCGAGACGCTGGGCGGCGTGTTCACCCGCATCATCGACCGCAACACCACGATCCCGACCAAGAAGAGCCAGGTGTTCTCGACCGCCGAGGACAACCAGAACGCGGTCACCATCCGCGTCTTCCAGGGCGAGCGTGAAATGGCGGCCGACAACAAGATGCTCGGTCAGTTCGACCTGATGGGCATTCCGCCGGCTCCGCGCGGCATGCCGCAGATCGAGGTGACCTTCGACATCGACGCCAACGGCATCGTCAACGTGTCGGCCAAGGACAAGGCCACGGGCAAGGAGCAGCAGATCCGCATCCAGGCCTCCGGCGGTCTGTCGGAAGCCGACATCGAGAAGATGGTCAAGGACGCCGAGGCCAATGCCGAGGCGGACAAGAAGCGCCGCGAGGCCGTCACCGCCAAGAACGAGGCGGATGGTCTGGTGCATTCGACCGAGAAGGCTTTGGCCGAGCACGGTTCGAAGGTTGCCGAAACCGAGCGCCGCGCCATCGAGGATGCCGTCAGCGACCTCAAGGAAGCGCTGAAGGGCGACGATGCCGAGGCGATCAAGGCCAAGACCCAGACGCTGGCGCAGGCTTCGATGAAGCTCGGCGAGGCCATGTACAAGCAGCAGGCCGAGGCCGACGCCAAGAAGGATGCGGCCAAGGACGACGTCGTCGACGCGGAGTTCACCGAGGTCGACGACGACAAGAACAACAAGAAGTCCGCCTGAGCCCCGAGAGGGTGACATGCGGACGGCTTGGACCCCACACGCGCTAC
Source organism: Bradyrhizobium sp. UNPF46 (assembly GCF_006658625.1). Taxonomy (NCBI): domain Bacteria; kingdom Pseudomonadati; phylum Pseudomonadota; class Alphaproteobacteria; order Hyphomicrobiales; family Nitrobacteraceae; genus Bradyrhizobium; species Bradyrhizobium sp. UNPF46. The sequence continues at coordinate 44,674 of NZ_LFJB01000040.1, read as the reverse complement.
CGGCCTCCTCCCCTTCGGGGGAGGCCGACGTGTCGGGACGAACGGGACGAGTGCCCGTTACGATCGATCAATTTCCAGCCGTTATGCTGAACGCCGCCATGCCGTCTTCCGCCGCGAGGCGGAAGGCTGCCCGTATCGTCGCGGGGCGACGTCGTTTCGCTCCGACTTGAATCGCGATTGGATAGACCGAGCTCAACATGTCCACGTCCACCAAGCGCTGCTACTACGAGACCCTCGAAGTCGAACGCGATGCCGACGAAAGCAAGCTGAAATCGTCGTTCCGCAAGCTTGCGATGAAGTTTCACCCCGACCGCAATCCCGGGGACGACACCAGCGAAGTCAAGTTCAAGGAAATCAACGAGGCCTACGAGGTCCTCAAGGACAAGGACAAGCGCGCCGCCTATGACCGCTACGGTCATGCCGCTTTCGAGCAGGGCGGCGGCGGTGCCGGCTTCGGCGCGGGCTTCGCCTCCTCCTTCTCCGACATTTTCGAGGATCTGTTCGGCATGGCCGGGCAGCGTGGCCGTGGCGGCCGCGAGCGCGGCGCCGACCTGCGCTACAACATGGAAATCACGCTCGAGGAAGCTTTTGGCGGCAAGACCGCGCAGATCGAGATCCCCGTCTCGGTCACCTGCGAGGCCTGCTCGGGCATCGGCGCCAAGGCCGGCACCAAGCCGAAGACCTGTTCGACCTGTGGCGGCGCTGGCCGCGTGCGGCAGTCGCAGGGCTTCTTTACGCTGGAGCGGACCTGTCCGGGTTGCCAGGGCCGCGGCCAGATGATCGAGGATGCCTGCCCGTCCTGCTCGGGACAGGGCCGCGTCATCCGCGAGCGCACGCTGTCGGTCAACATCCCGCAGGGCGTCGAGGACGGCACAAGGATCAGGCTCGCCGGCGAAGGCGAGGCCGGGGTCCGCGGCGGCCCGCCCGGCGACCTCTACATCTTCCTGTCACTGGCTCAGCACCAGTTCTTCCAGCGCGACGGTGCCGATCTGCATTGTCGTGTGCCGATCTCGATGGTGACGGCCGCCCTCGGCGGTGAATTCGAGGTGCCGACCATCGAGAAGAGCAAGGCCAAGGTGAAGGTCCCAGCCGGAACCCAGTCCAACCGCCGATTCCGCATCGCATCAAAGGGTATGCCGGTGCTGCGGTCGCGCCAGATGGGCGACATGTATGTTCAGGTGGTGGTCGAGACCCCACAGAACCTCACCAAGAAGCAGCAGGAATTGCTGGCCGAGTTCGAAAAACTGTCCTCCGGCAATACCCAGCCGGAGTCCGAGGGCTTCTTCGCCAAGGTCAAGGATTTCTTCGGTAATCGGGCGAGTTGACTCGGCTTGACCGTATCGACTTCGGCCTATACGTCTTTATGACCATTTTCTGACACGCCGCGGTCCCGCGGTCCCGTCCGGTCCAGACATGCCATTGCCATCGTCCGCGCGTGCGTTGAAGAAGCCTCGTCTCGACGACGAGGTGCGCTTTCTCAGGTCGTGGATCGAAAAGCCGCTCCACATGGGCGCGGTTATGCCGTCGGGCAAGCTGCTGGCCCGGACCATGGCTCATTACGTCGATGTCGATTCGGACGCGCCCGTGGTCGAGCTCGGGCCCGGCACCGGCGCCATCACCTCCGCGCTGGTCGAGCGCGGCGTCGATCAGAAGCGTCTCGTCCTCGTTGAGTACAATCCCGGCTTCTGCGCGCTGCTGCGCGACCGCTATCCGCAGGCCAAGGTGGTGCAGGGCGATGCCTATCGTCTGCGTGACACGCTCTGGAACGTGCTGAGCGCGCCGGCGAGCGCGGTCGTCTCCGGCCTGCCGCTCGTGACGAAACCGATGTTGACCCGGCTGCGGCTGATCCGCGACGCCTTCACGGCGCTCGCGCCCGGCGCGCCCTTCGTCCAGTTCACCTATGCGGTGGTGCCGCCGATCCCGAAATCGCTGCCCGGCGTGTCCACAGAGGCCTCGGAACGGATCTGGATGAACCTTCCGCCGGCCCGCGTCTGGGTGTATCGCAAGGACTAATTCCGCCGGCTTCCTCCTGTGCACGGCGGGCTCGTTTCGCCGAACGCATGGACGTGGATGCCCGCACCCAAAATCCTGGTCATTCCCGGCTCGCTGCGCACCGGTTCGCACAATGCGAAGCTGGCGGCAGCGGTCGCCTATGAATTCGCCCAGGCCGGCGTCGACGTCACCCGCATTTCGCTCGCCGATTTTCCGCTGCCGATCTACGACGGCGATCTCCAGGCCAAGTCCGGCGTGCCCAAGCACGCCATCAATCTCAAGCGCATGATCGGCGCCCATCACGGCGTTCTGTTCGTCTCGCCCGAATACAATGCCTCGGTGCCGCCGCTGTTGAAGAACGCAATCGACTGGGTCAGCCGTGTGCAGGATCCGCACGAGGCGCGCGGCGAGGTGTTCCGCAACCGTGCCTTCGCGCTCGCCGGCGCCTCGCAGAGCCGGTTAGGTGCGGCCCGTGCGCTGCAGGCGCTCAGGCTGATCCTGACCTCCTGCCACGCCAATGTGATTGCGCGCCAGCTCACGCTCGCCTTTGCCGACGAGGCCTATGACGATATGGACAAGCTCAAGAACGAGGGCGATATCGCCGCGTTGAAGGAGCTGGTCGCGCAATTGATCGACATTTCCCAACGCATGATGTGAGGTGACATGACGCCAGCCGAGATCGCCCCGAAGGACCGCCTGATCGTTGCGCTCGATCTGCCGAGCGTGGATGCTGCGGAGGCGATGATCGCGCGGCTCGGCGACAGCGTCACCTTCTACAAGATCGGCTATCAGCTCGCTTATGCCGGCGGCCTGCCGCTGATCGGCAAGCTCGCCGACAGGGGCAAGAAGGTTTTCGCCGATCTCAAGATGCACGACATCGGCAACACGGTCGCGCGTGGCGTGGAGAGCGTTGCGAAGCTCGGTGCAACCTTCGTCACCGTGCACGCCTATCCGCAGACCATGAAGGGTGCCGTCGAAGGCCGCGGCAGCGCCAGCCTGAAGATCCTCGCGGTCACGGTGCTGACCTCCTACAACGACGACGATCTGCATGCGGCCGGCTATCGGCTCAGCGTCTCCGAGCTGGTCGAAGCGCGCGCGCAGCAGGCGCAGGTGCTCGGCGTCGACGGCCTCGTGTCCTCGCCCGAGGAGGTCGGGGCCTTGCGCAGGATCGTCGGCCATCAGATGAGCCTCGTCACGCCAGGCATCCGGCCGGCGGGTGCCGCCAGTGGCGACCAGAAGCGCATCATGACGCCCGGCCGCGCGATCACCGCGGGCGCCGATTATCTCGTGGTCGGGCGGCCGGTGGTGGAAGCCGCCGACCCCAAGGCCGTCGCAGAGGCGATTCATTCCGAGATCGCGCAGGCGCTCGGCTAACCATCAAGAACAAGGGAGAAGAACAATGGCAAAGGGTTACTGGATCGGGCGCGTCGACGTGAACAATGACGAGGGCTACAAGCCCTACGCCGTCGCCAACGGTCCGATCTTCAAGAAATGGGGCGGCCGCTTCGTCGTCCGCGGCGGCAAGTTCACCACCGTCGAGGGCGCCAGTCGCACCCGTAACGTCGTGATCGAATTCCCGGACTACGAGACCGCGATCGCCTGCTACAACTCGCCGGAATACCAGGCCAACATCAAGGTGCGCCAGCCGCACTCGATCGCCGACCTCATCATCATCGAGGGCTATGACGGCCCGCAGCCGGCGGACGGCTGAAGCGGGATCTGCGCGCGCCTCCGTTTGCCTCGCCCCCTCGGTTGCCGGAACTGTCGCCCCCCGCTAAAACGGCCCCGAAGAGGATCACAACCATGTCCGACATGCGCTTGATTGTTGCAGGAGCCGGCGGCCGGATGGGCCGCGCGCTGGTGCGGGCGATCGCGGAGAGCAAAGGTGCGGTGCTGGCAGGCGCACTGGAGGCGCCGGGCTCGGAGCTGCTCGGCAAGGACTCCGGCGTGCTTGCAGGGCTGCCGGCCAACGGCATCAAGCTCTCGGCCGATCTCTGGGCGATGTCGAGGGAGGCCGACGGCATCCTCGATTTCACCGTCCCGGCGGCGACCATCGCCAACGTCGCGATCGCCGCCGAGCGGGGCATCGTCCATGTCGTCGGCACCACCGGATTGTCGGGCTCCGACAATGCCGTGATCAAGAGCGTCACCAATCGCGCCGTCGTGGTGCAATCGGGCAATATGAGCCTCGGCGTCAATCTGCTCGCCGCCGTGGTCAAGCGCGTTGCCAAGGCGCTCGACGAGAGTTTTGACATCGAGATCGTCGAGACCCATCATCGCATGAAGGTCGATGCGCCCTCCGGCACCGCGCTGATGCTGGGGCAGGCTGCCGCGAGCGGCCGCGGCGTCACGCTCGATGATCATTCGGAGCGTGGTCGCGACGGCATCACCGGCGCGCGCAGGCCCGGCAATATCGGTTTCGCCTCCTTGCGCGGCGGCACGGTGGCCGGCGATCACAGTGTCACTTTCCTCGGCCCGTTCGAGCGGCTGACGCTGTCGCATCAGGCCGAGGACCGCATGCTGTTCGCCCATGGGGCGCTGAAGGCGGCGCTGTGGGCGCATGGCAAGAAGCCGGGGCATTACTCCATGGCCGACGTGCTCGGCCTGTCTGACATCTGAACGAAACGGAAAGCAGTCAATGAGCGAACGTCTTCTCGTGCTCGTGCGCCACGGCCAGAGCGAATGGAATCTGAAGAACCTGTTCACGGGGTGGAAGGATCCTGATCTCACCGAGCTCGGCGTCAAGGAAGCGACCGAAGCCGGCCGCAAGCTGAAGGCACAGGGGCTTCAATTCGACGTCGCCTTCACCTCCGTGCTGACGCGCGCGCAACACACGCTGGATATCATCCTCGGCGAGCTCGGCCAGACCGGTCTGCCGACCTCGAAGAACCTCGCGCTGAACGAGCGCGATTACGGCGATCTCTCGGGCCTCAACAAGGACGACGCCCGCAAGAAATGGGGCGAGGACCAGGTGCTGATCTGGCGCCGCTCCTACGACGTGCCGCCGCCCGGCGGCGAAAGCCTGAAGGACACGCTCGCGCGCGCGCTGCCGTACTACGTGCAGGAGATTCTGCCCGGCGTGCTCAACGGCAAGCGCACGCTCGTCGCCGCCCACGGCAACTCGCTGCGCGCGCTGATCATGGTGCTGGAAAAGCTCACGCCCGAAGGCATCTTGAAGCGCGAGCTCGCGACCGGCGTGCCGATCATCTATCGGCTCAACGCGGATTCGACCGTGGCCTCGAAGCTGGACCTGGCGGGCTAACCTCTTCGCCTCCCCCCGCAAGCGGGGCGAGGGAGAAGACCTACTGCATCCCCAGCTGCCCGGCTTCCCAGCCCAGCATCGCCTGCTTGCGGGTGATGCCCCAATGGTAGCCGGTGAGCGTGCCGCTCTTGCCGAGCGCGCGATGGCACGGCACGACGAACGAGACCGGGTTCTTGCCGACCGCCGCGCCGACGGCGCGTGAGGCCTTCGGGCTATTGATGTTGCAGGCGATGTCCGAATACGACACCGCGCGGCCCATCGGGATCTTCAAGAGCGTCTCCCACACCCGCACCTCGAAATCGGTGCCGATCATCACCACACGCAGCGGCTGGTCCGGCCGCCAGAGTCTCGTGTCGAAGATGCGTGCGGCGAGCGGCGCGGTGCCTTCGTGATCCCAGACATAGGTGGCGTTCGGCCAGCGCCGCGTCATGTCGGCGAGCGCGACCTTTTCCTCGCCCTGATCGGCGAAGGCGAGGCCGGACAGGCCGCGATCGGTGGCGATCACGATCGCCGTGCCGAACGGCGAGGGGTGGAAGCCGTAGCGCAGGGTGAGGCCGGCGCCGCCGTTCTTCCATTCGCCCGGCGACATCGCTTCATGCGTGACGAAGAGATCGTGCAGCCGGCCCGGGCCCGAGAGACCTGAGTCGAGCGCGGCGTCGAGGATGCTCGCGGAGTCCCTGAGCAGGCCCTTGGCATGGTCGAGTGTGAGCGCCTGCATGAACGCCTTCGGCGTGATCGAGGCCCAGCGGCGGAACAGATGGTGCAGCTCATCCGGCGTGACGCCGGCCGCGTCCGCCATCGCCTCGATGGTCGGCTGCGCGCGCCAGTTCTCCGAGATGAAGGCGATTGCCCGGCGCACCGAATCATAGTCGCGCAACGCGGCGTTCTGGGGACCCGGCTTGGTCAGGCGCTGGTCATGTATGGCGAGTGTCATCATGATCGGAAATGTAGGAGAGGGACGGGTGGGAAACCACCCGATTTCCGACGTGAATCAGTGGATCGGGTTGTAGGTCGGGCCGCGCTTGGCGGCGTTGAGAGCCTCGACCAAGCCTTTGTAAAAACTTGCCTTTTCCTCCGGCCCCAGGAATCGCGCGATCCGGATCTGATGGCCGCGCGAGATCAGATAGAGATGCTCGATGCCGAAGTCCTCGTCGACCTCCATGTCGAGCCGGACCCAGAGCGGGTTGAACGTCCATTCCGCGACCTGGCCGCGGTGGCTGACGCGCCGCACCCGCAATTCGCTCGTCGTGACGGTGATCTCCTCGCGCGCCCGCGCGGTGCGGAAATTGGCCCTGAAGGCCCACCAGACCACGAGCACGTCGAGGCCGAAGAAGCCGAGCACCGGCCAGGCGCCCTTCATCAGGAAGACGAGGCCGGTGGCGAAGCTGACGATGCTCAGGAACAGCATCACGGCCAGGAAGCCGGTGCGATCGAGCGAGCGGTGCGGCGTCAGCAGCGCGGAGAAGATCTGCTGCTCGCGCAGATCTTCAAAATGCTTGTGCTCAATTTCGTTGCCTGGCCTCATCGTCCCTCAGTATATCCCGATCATGGCGAAAATCACCCGCAAGTCGGCCCCGCGCAAAGCGCCCGTGCCGAAGAACAAGACAAAGTCGGCTGCTGCGAAGCTCAAATCCGCTCCAAGAGCGGCGCCGGCGAAAAAATCGCTCAAGGCGGCAAAACCCGGTTTCTCAAAGCCCTGGACGCCGGCCGAGGTTCACGAGGTCTTCAGCCGTTTTCGTAAGGCCAACCCGGAGCCGAAGGGCGAGCTCGAGCACGTCAATCCATTCACGCTGCTGGTCGCCGTGGTGCTGTCGGCGCAGGCCACCGATGCCGGCGTCAACAAGGCCACGCGTGCCTTGTTCGAGGTCGCCGACACGCCGCGGAAGATGCTCGACCTCGGCGAGGAGCGTCTGCGCGACTTCATCAAGACCATCGGCCTCTACCGCACCAAGGCGAAGAACGTGATCGCGCTCTCGGCAAAGATCCTCAGCGAATTCGGCGGCGAGGTGCCGCGCACGCGCGCCGAGATCGAGTCCTTGCCCGGTGCAGGACGCAAGACCGCCAATGTCGTGCTCAACATGGCTTTCGGCGAGCACACCATGGCGGTCGACACGCATGTGTTCCGCGTCGGCAACCGGACCGGACTTGCGCCCGGCAAGACGCCGCTGGAGGTCGAGCTCGGCCTCGAAAAGGTGATCCCGGCCGAGTTCATGCTGCATGCCCACCATTGGCTGATCCTGCACGGCCGCTATACCTGTCTCGCGCGCAAGCCGCGCTGCGAGGTATGCCTGATCAACGATCTCTGCCGGTGGCCGGAGAAGACGGTCTGAGCTACGACCGGTCGTTGCGGGCTCTTGGTCGTCCCGCACCAACCGCGCTGAGCGCGCAGCAGTCTGGGGTGATCTCGTGAGCCAGCAGGAACAAGTTCCGTCGTCGCCGCCTGCCGCCACCCCGGCTCCGTCGCCCAGGCCGACACAGCGGCCGGCCGCTTCGCTGTGGAGCCGGTTCGCGATCCCGCTATTCGCCGTGATCGTCGCGCTCGGCTTCGTCGCGCTGGCGACGCTGCGCTTCGACGAATGGGTCGGCAACGCGCCGGTCCAGACCACCAATGACGCCTATGTGCGGGCCGAGCTGACGCGGCTGTCGAGCCGCGTCTCGGGCGAGGTGCTGACCGTCGCCGTGACCGACTTCGAGCGCGTCAAGACCGGCGATCTCCTGATCCAGATCGATCCCGCCGATTACGAGGCGCAAGTCGCGCAGGCCGAAGCCAACGTCGCCGCCGCGCAGGCCGCACTCGACAATCTTGCCAACCAGATCGAGCTGCAGTATGCGACGATCGCGCAGGCGCAGGCCGCGCGGCTCTCGGCCGAAGCGCTGGAGGTCGAGGCGCGGCAGGAGCAGGAGCGCCAGCAATCGCTGTCGCAGACCGAATCCGGCACGCGGCAGCGATTCGAGCAGGCCGTCGCCGCTTACGCCAAGGCGCAGGCCGACGTGCGCGCCAGCCGCGCGGTGATCGCAGCCCAGCAGCACCAGCTCGAGGTCCTGCAAGGCACCAGGAAGCAGCGCGCCGCCGACGTTGCGGCGGCCAAGGCAACGCAGGCGGGCGCCAAGCTCAAGCTGGGCTACACGAAGATCACGGCACCGTTCGACGGCGTTGTCGGCGAGCGCCAGGTGCAGCCCGGCGATTACGTCAATATCGGCACCAATCTCATCAACGTGGTGCCGCTGCCAAAAGTCTATGTGATCGCGAACTACAAGGAGACCCAGCTCACGCACGTGGCGCCGGGCCAGACGGTCGAGATCACCGTCGACAGTTTCCCGCGCGAGACGCTGCGCGGCAAGGTCGAGCGCATTGCGCCGGCGACGGGCTCGCAGGTTGCGCTGCTGCCGCCCGACAACGCCACCGGCAATTTCACCAAGGTGGTGCAACGCATTCCCGTCCGGATCCAGCTCGACGAAGGCCAACCGCTGTTGGCGCGTCTCGTGCCGGGCATGTCGGTCGTCACCCGCATCGACACCAGGGGCGGCAATGGCGGAAAATGACGACGGCGATCGCGGGCCGCTCTCGCGCGGTGGCGTCGCGTCGCAGCCGCTGTTCGCCGTGGCGGCGGTGCTGCTCGGCTCGTTCCTCGCGAATTTCGACAGCCGGCTGACCACCGTCGGCCTGCCCGATCTGCGCGGCGCGTTCTCGCTCTCGTTCGACGAAGGTGCCTGGCTCTCCACCGCCGGCATCGGCTCGCAGATCTTCATCGCGCCCGCGGTGGCCTGGCTCGCGACGGTGTTCGGGCTGCGGCGCGTGCTCGGCATTCCGAGCCTCGTCTACGCGCTGATCTCGATGATCATTCCGTTCGTGCACGATTATCCGACCTTGCTGGTCTTCAGCGTCGTGCACGGCCTTTTGCTCGGCACCTTCGTGCCGGCGACACTGATGATCGTGTTCCGCAACCTGCCGATCCGCTGGTGGCTGCCGGCGATCTCGATCTACGCGATCCGCGTCGGTTTCGCCTTGGATACTTCGACCTCGCTGGTCGGTTTCTATGTCGAGCATCTCGGCTGGCAATGGCTCTATTGGCAGGGTGTGGTGATCGCGCCCTTGATGGGCCTGATGGTCTATCTCGGCACGCCGAACGAGCCCGTGAACCGCGCGCTGCTGCGCGAGGCCGACTGGGGCGGCATGCTGCTGCTCGGCGCGGCCGTCTCGATGATCTATGCCGGTCTCGACCAGGGCAACCGGCTAGACTGGCTCGGCTCCGGCACCGTGATGGCGCTGCTCGTCGCCGGCGCGGCGCTGTTCGCAGCATTCCTCCTCAACGAGTCGCTCGTCCGGCAGCCCTGGGCACATGTCAACGTGCTGTTCTCGCGCAATATCGGCCTGGGTCTGGTCCTGATCCTGCTCTATACGCTGACCAGCCTGTCCAATGCGTCGCTGGTGCCGAACTTCCTCGCCGCCATCGCGCTGCTCAGGCCGGAGCAGAGCGGTCTCCTGCTGCTCGTCTATGGCGCGCTGCCGATGTTCGTGCTGGTGCCGCTCTCGATCTGGCTGCTCAGGCACTTCGATACACGCACCGTGGTGGTTGTGGGTTTTGCCTGCTTTGCCGCCGCCAATCTCTGGGGCACGCAGCTCACCCATGAGTGGGCGCGCGAGGATTTCTCCGGCATCGTCCTGCTGCAGGCGATCGGGCAGTCGCTGACTTTGCTGCCGCTCATCATCACGCTGCTGTCGAACTCCGACCCGAGCCGCGCGACGTCGTTCGCCGCCTACATCCAGATCATGCGGCTTGGCGGTGCCGAGATCGGCGTGGCGCTGATGGGCACGTGGCTGCGCGTCCGCGAGCAAGTCCATTCCTTCTATCTCGGCCAGAACCTCGGCGTTGGCGATGTCGATGTGATGCAGAGATTGAAGCAACTCGCCGACCATTTCGCGGCCCATGGGACTGGATCGGCGCCGGCGCGCGCGGTCGGCACGTTGGCAGGCATCGTGCAGCGCGAGGCCAATGTGCTCGCCTATATCGACGGCTTCTGGCTGTGCTTCTGGCTCGCGGTGGCCGCCCTCGGCGTCGTCGCACTGATCACCCGCGCGCCGCCCGGTCCGTTCACGCCGGCGCCGTTCGGCTTCGCCAAGACGGTGCTGCGGAAGTGCGGCGTGCAGGTGACGTAGGGTGCGTCACCGCATCTGCCGCGCCGGCTCGATCAGTTCGGGTCGCGGGCCTGACAGCCGCTTGTGCATGTGAACCATGAAGGCCATGGCGAAGATCGGCGTCGCCAGATTGACGATCGGGATCGAGACGAAGGCCGCGATGAAGAGGCCGGCGGTGAAGATGGTCGCGGCATTGTCGCGCCGCATCGCCTTGGCTTCCTCCGGCGAGCGGAAGCGCATCGCCGCGAGCTCGAAATATTCACGGCCCAGCAGCCAGGCGGTGGCGAGGAAGAAGATCAGGAAACCAGCGCCGGCGAACAGCACCAGCGGCAACGCGGCGAGGTACACCAAAATCGTCAGCAGCGCGGTCTTGACGCCTTCGAGGATCGCCTGGCTGAACGGCAGCGCAAGGCCCGGCTGCTCGGCGGGATAATGCTCGCGCTCGACGATGTCGGCGACGTCGTCGACGAACAGGCTCGCCACCAGCGAGGTGATCGCCGGCATCAGGAAGATGCCGCCGAACACGACGCCGAGGCCCGCCGCGATCGAGACGATCCAGGACAAGACCTCGAGCGAGGCGTGCCAGCCCGGCCCGAGCAGGCCCTCCAGCCATACCTCGCCGGAGGTCGCAAACCAGCTGAGCAGCCGCTGCAGGCCGATCGCCAGCACGGTGATCAGCACCAGCGCCAGCCCGATCGATCGCCACAGGATCGAGCGCATCGGCGGCGAGATCATTTGCGACAGCGCCTTGATGGCGGCATCCAGCATGGGGACCCTCAGAGGTAAATGACCAGCGAGAGGTAGACACCGATTGCGGCTTCGGCAAGGGGAGGGTGGCCGCGCTGCGGACGGCTGCGAACACGGCGCGAGCCCTTGCTTACCCTCCCCTGGAGGGGGAGGGTCGGCACGTGATCGAGCGAAGCGAGATCGCGTGCCGGGGTGGGGTGATCTTTCCCCACGGGCACCGCCTCGGTGGAGAGACTGTCACCCCACCCCGCTCGCGCTACGCGCGATCGACCCTCCCCCTCCAGGGGAGGGTAAGATCCGCTACGCGCGCCTAGAGTAGCCTACCCGTGCCGGTGCCCGTGCTTCCGCCCCTTCGTCGGCTTGCCGTCCCCCGTCGGGATCATCACCACGCGCCCGTAGCGCACGCCGCGCTCTGCGATGATGTGGTCGGCGAAATGCTTGACCTCGTCGGCCGAGCCGCGCAGCGCCGTCATCTCCATGCAATTGTCGTCGTCGAGATGGACGTGCAGGGTCGCCAGCGCGAGATCGTGGTGGCCGTGGAATTCCTGCACCAGTCGTTTCGACAGATCGCGCGCGGCGTGGTCGTAGACATAGACGAGGCCGGCGACGCATTGCCCGGTCTGCGCGGTGTCCTCGGTGGACTGCTGAAGCCCGGCACGGGCGAGGTCGCGGATGATCTCGGAGCGGTTCTGGTAGCCGCGTGCTTCCGCCGCCGCGTCGATCTCCGCCAGGAGATCGTCCTCGATCGTGATCGTAATTCGCTGCATCGGGTCCTCTCCGCCCATATCGCCGAATGGCTGTTTTACACGGATTTGGTCACTCTCACAGCTGCGTCGCACGCAGGCGCAAGGCATTCCCGACCACGCTCACCGAGGACAGCGCCATCGCCGCCGCCGCGATGATCGGCGAGAGCAGCACGCCGAATGTGGGATAGAGGATGCCGGCCGCGATCGGAATGCCGGCGGCGTTGTAGATGAAGGCGAAGAACAGGTTCTGGCGGATGTTGCTCATGGTCGCCTGCGACAGCTTTCGCGCGCGGACGATGCCGATGAGATCGCCCTTGAGCAGGGTCACGCCAGCGCTCTCCATTGCGACGTCGGTGCCGGTGCCCATGGCGATGCCGACTTCGGCTGCGGCCAGCGCCGGCGCATCGTTGACGCCGTCGCCGGCCATCGCGACGATGCGGCCGGCCTTTTGCAGCTTGGTCACCACCGCGCTCTTCTGATCCGGCAGCACCTCGGCCTCGACATCGGCGATGCCGAGCCGGCGCGCCACGGCCTCAGCCGTGGTGCGGTTATCGCCGGTCAGCATGATCACCTTGATGCCTTCGGCAGCTAACGCCTTCAGCGCCTCCGGGGTCGAGGCCTTGACCGGATCGGCGATCGCGAACAGGCCGGCGAGGAGGCCGTCGACGGCCATGTTGATCACAGTGGCGCCGTCGCCACGCAGCCGTTCGGCTTCAGCGTCGAGCGCCGTGGTGTCGATGCCGATCGAGGTCAGATATTTGGCATTGCCGAGCACGATCGTCTTGCCCTCGGCCTTGCCGGTCGCGCCCTTGCCGGTCGGCGAGTCGAAATGCTCGACCTGGCCGAGAGCGAGCTGCTTCTCCTTGGCGGCCCGCACGATGGCGTCGGCCAGGGGATGCTCGCTGGCGCGTTCGACACTGGCCGCAAGCCGGAGGATGTCGTCTTCCGCAAAACCGGACGCGGGCACGATCGCGACCACCTTGGGCTTGCCTTCGGTCAACGTGCCCGTCTTGTCGACCACCAGCGTGTCGATCTTTTCCATCCGCTCCAGCGCCTCGGCGTTCTTGATCAGCACGCCACCTTGCGCGCCGCGGCCGACGCCGACCATGATCGACATCGGGGTCGCCAGGCCCAGCGCGCACGGGCAGGCGATGATCAGCACGCTGACGGCGGCGACGAGACCGAAGGCCAGCCGCGGCTCCGGGCCGAACCAGGCCCAGGCAGCGAAGGCGGCGAGGGCAACGACGATGACGGTCGGCACGAACCAGCCCGCGACCTGATCGGCCAGACGCTGGATCGGTGCGCGCGAGCGCTGCGCGTCGGCGACCATTTGCACGATCTGCGACAGCAACGTCTCGCGTCCGACCTTGTCGGCGCGCATGATGAAGCTGCCCGACTGGTTCAGCGTACCTGCGATGACCTTTGCGCCGGCTTCCTTGGTGACAGGCATGGATTCGCCCGTGACGAGGGATTCGTCGAGCGAGGAACGCCCCTCCAGGATGAGGCCGTCGACCGGCACCTTCTCGCCGGGGCGAACGCGCAAACGATCGCCGGCATGAAGCGTGTCGATCTCGACCTCATGCTCGCTGCCGGTGTCGTCAACGCGGCGCGCGGTCTTCGGGGCCAGCTGCAGCAGCGCCTTGATCGCGCCAGAGGTCGCGTCGCGGGCCCGCAGCTCCAGCACCTGGCCGAGCAGGACCAACACGGTGATGACGGCCGCCGCCTCGAAATAGACCGCGACCGCGCCTTCATGGCCGCGGAACGCATCAGGGAAGGCCCGCGGCACGAGAGTGCCGGCGAGGCTGTAGACATAGGCAACCCCGGTGCCCATCGCGATCAGCGTGAACATGTTGAGATTGCGCGTCAGCAGCGACTGCCAGCCGCGAACGAAGAACGGCCAGCCGGCCCACAGCACCACGGGCGTCGCGAAGACGAGCTGGATCCAGTTCGACAGCGTCGGGTCGATCCAGTTGTGCGGGCCGGCGAGGTGGCCGCCCATCTCCAGCACCACCGCCGGCAGCGCCAGCGCGCCGCCGATCCAGAATCGCCGCGTCATGTCGGCGAGCTCCGGATTGGGCCCGGTCTCCAGGCTCGCCACCTCGGGCTCCAGCGCCATGCCGCAGATCGGGCAGCTGCCGGGTCCGACCTGGCGGATCTCCGGATGCATCGGACAGGTGTAGATCGTGCCCGCCGGCATCTCGGGCTCAGGTGCCGTCTCCTTGGCGAGATATTTGGCGGGATCGGCGGCGAACTTGGTGCGGCAGCCGGCCGAGCAGAAATGGAAAGTCTCGCCCTGATGTTCAAAGCGATGCTTCGAGGTCGCGGGATCGACCGTCATCCCGCAGACCGGGTCCTTGACCTTGGTCAAGGCGTCACCGTGGTCATGGGTGTGATGATGGCCATGGCCGGAATGATCGCCGTGGCCGCCGCAGCACGAGGAGCCGGCAGGCTTCGCCGCCGGCGGTGCAGCTTTCGAGGAACAGCCGCATCCGGACTGCGTTTCCGCGTCGTGGCGATGCTCGTGCTCGTTGTTGTTCATTTCCCTGCTCCGGCCCCTGTCCGTGGTCTTGCTACCCGTACCCGGTAAGGGTATATAGACCTCATGCGCAAGGACATCAAGGCATCTGTCGGAAAACGGCTCGGCCGGATCGAAGGTCAGGTTCGTGGCCTCTCCAAAATGGTAGAGGAAGACCGCTACTGCATCGACATCGTGACGCAGATCTCGGCGGTGCGTGCCGCGCTGCGTCGGGTCGAGGAGGAAATCCTGAAGGACCACGTCGCCCATTGCGTCGAGCACGCGATCGCGAGCGGCGACAAGGCCGATCAGCGCGCGAAGATCGCGGAGCTGATGGCGGTGATCGGACGGGCGGAGCGGTAGGGCAATATTCCGCAGCCATTGCGAGAAGGTCGCGACAAGATTGCGTAGCAATTTTGCGCTGATGCGACGAAGCAATCCAGACGGCCTCCGCGGAGGGATTCTGGATTGCTTCGTTGCGCTCGCAAGACGGCTGTGGAGGCGAGATCTCGCCATGCTCACTGCCGTCGTCCCTGCTTTCGCAAGCGACGATAGCGGGGCTACGCCGCCCTTTCGCGGGCGAGGCCGCGCCGCCTCGGGCGGTACATTGCGAGCTTCTTCAGCAGCGGGACGTGTGCGGGGACGCATCCGCCCACCGGAGGCTGCGCACTCACTTGCTCAGCCGGAATCTCATCCGGCGCTTCTTGGTCAACCGCTTCAGGAACGAGCGGCGGCGCCATGAACGTTTCTGGAAACACACCGAACGAGCCCGCTACCTCCTCGAGCGGCTTCTGCTTGTCGGCCCAGTGCAAGGCTGTGTAGTCGAACCCGTGCACGATGGTGGGTTTGACGACTTCGAAATAGGGCGAGATGTCGAAGTCGCGGGGCATGTAGAGCGAGGAATCGCGGATGTGCAGGATCTCGCGGCGGGCGGCGCGGCTGCCGGCCTTGGTGATCTTCGGCAGGATCGGATAGCGCACCGCATCGAAGGCCTGCGCGATCAGCGCCGAGCAGATGATCTTGGTCGGGTCGCCCGAGCCGATTGCGATCATGCGGCGCCGCCAACGCTGCGGTATCGGCAGTGGGAACAGGTAACGCATGAGGTCGACGATGTTCTTGGTATCGTAGCCGAAGCCGATGCGGTTGATCGCATAGCGGCAGACCGTGGTGCGATCCTCATAGGACAGCCCGACCGGGCGGCAGAGGCGGGTGTGGTACGGGAAATATTTCGACAGCGGCGCCGAGGTGACGCCCTCGCCGATATTGGCCTCGATCAGCACATGCGGCTCGCCGTCGGGCTCCTCGGCGCCCTCGACCGGCCCGACATAGAGCGCGGCATGCGACCAGGTTGACTGCGTCAGATATTTGATGATGCCGGAGATGCGGTTGTTGCCCTCGACCAGCAGCACGTCGCCGGGTTCGATGACGCCGCGCAGATGTTCCGGGTCGCTCGGCGTGAACGGCTCGTAGCCCGGCACCTCCTTGGAGAGGTACGCGGCAATCAGCTTGCCGACTGAATCTAGGACCGTCCCCATTTCAAGCTCCCCCCACGGCCTTTTCCGGCCGTCTTTTTCCCTTCTCTATCATGGTCGAAACGTCTTGCGATTCGGTTCATCAGTCCGTGAGGTCAAGCACGATTGATTCACCATGATGGTTGCCGTGCAACATCAGATACGGCAAGGTTCGCCGAGTGTTCCCGTCAGCCGCAAGTCCTCGGAAACCATGACATGACAATCACGCGCCGCGGTTTCCTTGTCGCGTCGGCGGCTGTTGCCGCGCTGCCGGTCCTGCGCGCAGGCGCCGCGCCCCTGCCGCGCGAGGCTGACATCGTCGTGATCGGTGCGGGGGCTGCCGGTATCGCCGCAGCGCGGCGCATCATGGCAACGGGCCGCAAGGTCATCGTGGTGGAAGCGGGAGCCCAGATCGGCGGCCGCTGTATCACCGACAGCACCACCTTCGAGGTGCCGTTCGAGCGTGGCGCGCGCTGGATGCACAATCCCGACACCAATCCGATGATCAGGCTTGCGCGCAGTGTCGGGCTGGATGTGTTGCCGGCCCCCACAGGCCAGAAGATGCGTATCGGGCGTCGCAACGCGCGCGCGGGCGAGACCGAGCAGTTTTTGGCGGCGCTGGTGCGCGCCAATCGCGCCATCGACGAGGCCTCGCGGGCCAAGCTGGATACCTCCTGCGCCTCCGTGCTGCCCAAGGATCTCGGCGACTGGGCGGGCGCCGCCGAGTTCATGCTCGGCGCGGGCTTTGCCGGCAAGGACTTGAAGGATCTCTCCGCGATCGACAAGGGGCGCGCGCAGGACCGCAACGCGGCCATTGCCTGCCGTCAGGGCCTGGGCACGCTGATCACGAAGCTCGGCGAGCAGGCGCCGGTGGCGCTGTCGACGGCGGCGAGCCGGGTCGCCTGGAGCAACCGCGACGTCAGCGTCGAGACGCAAGCCGGCAAGATCGCCGCGCGCGCCGTCATCGTCACGGTCTCCACCAACGTGCTGACATCGGGCATGATCAAGTTCACGCCCGATATTCCCAAGCGCACGTTGGACGCGGCATCAAAGCTCGGCCTCGGCAGCTACGATCGCATCGCGCTGCAATTGCCGGGCAATCCGCTCGGCCTGTCGCGCGACGATATCCTCATCGAGCAGAGCAATTCGACCCGCACGGCGCTGATGTTCGCCAATATCGGCGGCTCCTCGCTCTGCTCGATCGACGTCGGCGGCGCGTTCGGCCGCGATCTTTCCGAGCAGGGCGAGAAGGCGATGGCGGCCTTCGCGCAGGAATGGATCACAAAGCTGTTCGGCAGCGAAGCCGCGTCCGCCGTGCAGAAGACCAGCGCGACGCGCTGGAATGCGTCACCTTACGTGATGGGCGCGATGTCGGCGGCTTCTCCCGGCGGCCAGCTTTCACGAAAGATCCTGACCGAACCGATCGGCAATCTGTTCCTCGCCGGCGAAGCAACCCATGAGACGCTGTGGGGCACGGTCGACGGCGCCTGGGAAAGCGGCGAGCGCGCCGCGGACGCGGCCTTGCGCAAGATCGGCGCGCTGAAAGACGAGCCCGACGTGCCGACGCAGTCGATGAAGAAGCGGCGCGTGCCGCGGCAGTAGGCCCAACTAAGCTCGCCACCAACTGTCGTCCCTGCGAACGCAGGGACGACCCGTAGAGAGAGTCACCGCAAAATTCCGTCCAGCACCGGCAGCCCGGCGATCACCGCTATCGCAATCAGCGCATAGCAGATGCCGCGAAACACCTTTTCGCTGGTACGTCCGAACAGCGAGGCGCCGAAGGCGACGCCGATCGCATAGACCGGCCCGACGATCAGCGAGAGCAAGAGTGACTCGCGCGAGATCAGTCCCGTGGACGCGTAACTGATCATCGAGAACAGATCCGACGCGCCGAAGAACAGCAATATATTGGCGCGCGCCACGATCGGCGCGATCGGGCGTCCCAGCCAGTAGCCGACGATCGGCGGGCCGCCGGTCTGCGCAAGGCCGCTGCAGAAGCCGGAGAGGCCGCCGATGCCGACCGAGAGCCAGGCGTGGTCCTTGCCGCGATAGCGCCAGCCTGACAGCAGCAGAAGCAGCAGCGCGGCGACGAAGCCGGAGATGATCCAGCGCGTGGTGACGGGCTCCAGCACGCTGAGGAAATAGGTGCCGACGGGAACGCCGACCAGCGCGCCCAGCACGATCACGGCGGTGGCCTTGCGGTCAGCCTTCCGCCACGCGTCCGGCAGCAGCGGCGCCGCCGCGACGAAATCGATGACGAGAAGGAGCGCCGCGACCAGCCGTGGCGCGGCAATGCTGCTCGCGAGCGGCATGAAGATCAGCGCCGAGCCGAAGCCGGAGAAGCCGCGGGCGGTGCCCGAAACGAAAGCGACGGCGCAGAGCGCCATCGCAATGGTGAGGCTGACGTCCTTCGGAAGGAAATCCGCGAAGGTCATCCGCGCAGGACGCCGCCGGTCTTCTTCGTGACCTCGGCGACGATCTTCGCCGCGACACCGTCGATTTCCTGATCGGTCAGCGTCTTCTCGCGCGGCTGGAGCGTGACCGCGACCGCGATCGACTTCTTGCCGTCGTCGATGCCCTTGCCCTCGTAGACGTCGAAGACGTTCACGCCGGCAATCAGCTTCTTGTCGACACCCTGGGCGGCGCGGACGATGTCGGCGGCCTTTACGCCACGGTCGACGATGAAGGCGAAGTCGCGCGACACGGGCTGGAATGCCGACAGCTCGATCACGGGTTTTGCGCGGGTCGGCTTCTTCTTGGCCTCTGGGATACGGTCGAGGATCACCTCGAACACGACAAGCGGACCGTCGGCACCGAGAGCCTCCAGCGCGCGCGGATGCACTTCGCCGAAAGTGCCGAGCACGTTTTGCGGCCCGATCTGGATCGTGCCGGAGCGGCCGGGATGCAGCCATTTCGGGCCGCCAGCGACGATCTGCAGGGCCTGCATCGGCGCGCCGCTTGCTGCCAGCACCGCCAGCGCATCGGCCTTGGCGTCGAACACATCGGCCTGCGCCGAGCCGGTCCAGTGCCGTCCGAGACCTTCCGACGACGCAAAGCCGCGGCGAACACCGCTCGCCGCCAGGAACTGGTCCTGCGGACGGTCTCCCTTGAAGATCTGACCGACCTCGAACAGCGCGACATCGTTCACGCCGCGATTGGCGTTGGCTTGAGCTGCCGCGATCAGGCCCGCGAGCAACGTCGGACGCATGTCGGAGAGGTCAGATGCGATCGGGTTGGCCACTTCCAGCTCACGCTGGCCGCCTCCGAACAATTCGGCCGCAGCTTTCGTGATGAACGACCAGGTCACGGCCTCGATGATGCCGCGGCTTGCCAGCGCGCGCCGGGCGCGGCGCGTGCGCAGCTGCAGCGGCGTCAGCACCGGCTTGCGCGCATCCTCGCCGCGCTCGAACGGTGTCATCGGCACCTTGTCGACGCCGAAGATGCGGACGATCTCCTCGACGATGTCGGCCTTGCCGTGCACGTCGGAGCGCCACGAGGGCACCGCGACCTTCACGACCGGGCCCGGGCCCGCCATCATGAAGCCGAGATGCGTCAGGATGCGCTTCATCTCCGGCTGCGGCACCTCGATGCCGGAGAGGCGCCTGACCTCGGTGATCGGGAATTCGATCACGCGGTCGTCGCCGAAGGATTTGCCGACCACGACATTCTCGGACGGCGTGCCGCCGCACATCTCCATCACGAGTTTCGTCGCCAGTTCCAGACCGGGCACCATGAAGGCTGGATCGACGCCGCGCTCGAAGCGGTAGCGCGCGTCCGAATTGATGCCGAGCTTGCGGCCGGTCTGGGCGATGTTGATCTCGTTCCACAGCGCCGATTCGATCAGCACGTCGGTGGTGTTCTCGTCGCAGCCCGACGCTTCGCCGCCCATGATGCCGGCGAGCGATTCGACGCCGTGCTCGTCCGCGATCACGCAAGTCGCGGGATCGAGATTGTAGGTGCGGCCGTCGAGCGCAAGCAGCGTCTCGCCGTCGCGGGCGCGGCGCACCACGAGATTGCCCTTCACCTTCCTGGCGTCGAACACGTGCAGCGGCCGCGCGCGGTCGTAGGTCATGAAGTTGGTGATGTCGACCAGCGCGTTGATTGGGCGCAGGCCGATCGCGGTCAGCCGCTTCTGGAGCCATTCCGGCGACGGCCCGTTCTTCACACCGCGCACGAGCCGAAGCGCGAAGCCTGGACACAAATTGGCGTCCTCGACCGTGACCTTCACGGGGCAGGGGAATTCGCCCTTGATCGGCTTGATGACGGGGTCCTTGAACTTGCCCATGTCGGCGGCGGCGAGGTCGCGCGCGATGCCGTGCACGCCGGTGCAATCCTGCCGGTTCGGCGTCAGATTGATCTCGACCACGGGATCGCCGAGCCCGGCCCATTCGGCGTAAGCAGCGCCGATCGGCGCATCCGTGGGCAATTCCATGATGCCGTCATGGTCGTTGGAGATCTGCAGCTCGGCCGCCGAACACAGCATGCCGCGGCTCTCGACGCCGCGGATGGTGCCCACACCAAGCGTGATGTCCTTGCCGGGAATGTAGGTGCCGGGCGGCGAGAACACGCTCACGAGACCCGCACGCGCATTCGGTGCGCCGCACACGACCTGCACCGGCGCACCGCCGTTGCCGGTATCGACCATGCAGACGCGCAGGCGATCCGCATTCGGATGCTGCTCGGCCGAGATCACCTTCGCGATGGTGAACGGCTTCAGCGCCTTCGCCTTGTCCTCGATGGTCTCGACCTCGAGCCCGATCATGGTGAGCTTCTCGGCAAGCCTGTCGAGCGGCTCGTCGGTCTCGAGATGGTCCTTCAGCCAGGAGAGGGTGAATTTCACGAGCTCAGCCCTCCGGCAAGCGTTGGCACTTCGAGCGGCTTGAAGCCGTAGTGGCTCAGCCAGCGGACGTCGCTGTCGAACAGCTGGCGCAGATCGGCGATGCCGTATTTCAGCATGGCGATGCGGTCGATGCCCATGCCCCAGGCAAAGCCCTGGTACTCGTCGGGATCGATGCCGCAGGCGCGCAGCACGTTCGGATGCACCATGCCGCAGCCGAGAATCTCCAGCCAGTCCTCACCCTCGCCGAAGCGGATCTCGCCCTTGTCGCGGCGGCACTGGATGTCGACTTCCAGCGACGGCTCGGTGAACGGGAAGAACGACGGGCGGAAGCGCATGTTGATGTGGTCAACCTCGAAGAACGCCTTGCAGAACTCGTGCAGGATCCATTTGAGGTGGCCGAGATGCGAGGTCTTGTCGATGACGAGGCCCTCGACCTGGTGGAATTGCGGCGTGTGGGTCGCGTCCGAATCGATGCGGTAGGTGCGGCCCGGGCAGATCACGCGGATCGGCGGCTTCTGGCTCAGCATGGTGCGCACCTGCACCGGCGAGGTGTGGGTTCGCAGCAGCATGCGCGAGCCGTCTTCCTTCGGATGGAAGAAGAACGTGTCGTGCATCTCGCGCGCCGGATGGCCTTCCGGAAAATTCAGCTTGGTGAAGTTGTAATCGTCGGTCTCGATATCCGGGCCTTCGGCGACCGAGAATCCCATGTCGGCGAAGATCGTGGTCAGCTCGTCCCAGACCTGGCTCAGCGGATGGATGCGGCCGGCTTCGGTCGGCGCCTCGCGCAGCGGCAGCGTGACGTCGACGGTCTCGGATGCAAGCCGGGCATCGAGCGCGGCCGATTTCAGCACGTCGCGCCTTGCGGCGAGCGCCTCGGTGACCTTGTCCTTGGCCTGGTTGATCGCCGCACCCTGCGTCTTGCGCTCGTCGGGCGACATCTTGCCGAGCGTGGCGAGCAGCGCCGAGATCGAGCCCTTCTTGCCGAGCGCTGCGACACGCACGGCTTCGAGCGCGGCTTCGTCGCCGGCGGCGGCGATCTGGTCGAGGATGGATGTTTCGAGCGTTGCGAGGTCGGACACTGTCAAATCCTTGGCTCCAAATTCGGCTGGGTTGTCGCCGCCGGAAGGCGGTAACGTCAAGCGAAAAGCCGGTCATTTTCGGCCTGGAACGGCTGGGTTGAACCTCACGCGGGGGCCCGGGACCAACGACGGTACGAGGAGACTTTCGCGATGCTTTCCAGATCCTGTGCTGCCGTTGTTCTTGCCGCCCTGACCGGCGTCCTCTCGGTCGCAGGCACCCCTGCGCGCGCCATGGTCTGCATGGAGACATCCATGACGCTGGATGAGGTCGTCGACACCATCACCAAGCAGAAGAGCTGCGAAAGCGCGATGAAGGTGTTTCAGGATTGCCAATTGACGGCGAGCGGGGACGTCCAGCTCGGCGCCGCCGTCGAAAAGAAGTGCGAGGCGGACTTCCTGCCGGGTCTCAACACGGCGCAGCAGCAGGCATACAAACGCGAGATGCGCGCCTGCGATCAGAAGTACCGGAACAAGTCCGGCACCATGTATCTCTCGTTTGCAGCTTTTTGCCGGGCGGAGGTCGCCCAGCGCACCTCGCAACGCGCACTGAAGGCTGCGGGCCAGAGGGCCCGCTAGCGCGAGCCTCGGGCCGCAACTGGGCGGCCTTGGCCGCCTTACGCCGCGAGAGCGGCCTTGGCCTTCTCGGCGATCGCCTGGAACGCCGCAGGCTCGCTGATCGCGAGATCCGACAGCACCTTGCGGTCCACGGTGATCCCCGACTTGGCCATACCGTCGATGAACTTGCTGTAGGTCAGGCCGAACGGACGGACGGCAGCGTTGATGCGCTGGATCCAGAGCGCGCGGAACGTCCGCTTCTTACGCTTGCGATCGCGGAAGGCGTATTGCTGGGCCTTCTCCACGGCCGGCTTGGCGGCGCGGATGGTGTTCTTGCGGCGGCCGTAGAAGCCCTTGGCGGCCTTGTAGACTTTCTTGTGCTTGGCGTGGGCGGTCACACCGCGTTTGACGCGTGCCATGACGAATATCCTTCAGAGATGACTTGTTTTCGGATCGCCGCGACAGACGCGGCGGAGCTGGCAATGATCTTGGACGATCGCTGGACGCGATCAGGCGTTCGGCAAGAAGTACTTCTTGACGTTGTCGCCGTCGGTCTTGAACAGCACGGCGGTGCCGCGCAGCTGACGGATCTGCTTCTTCGTCCGCTTGATCATGCCGTGACGCTTGCCGCGATGGGCGAACATCACTTTGCCGGTGGCAGTCACCTTGAAGCGCTTTTTGGCGCCCGATTTGGTCTTCAGCTTGGGCATTTGGCTCTCCTAATGGCCACAGAACTCCGCCCGCGAAGGCGGCTGGCCGTCAAAAATGCTCGTTAGAGCGTTGATTGTGCTCAGGTTTTTGCGAACAAGCGCAAAGCCCGCACGAAACACCGCCACGGCAGCCCTTAATCAGCCGGGCGATGAAGGCCGGGCTTATGACAGGAAACGGGCGAATTGGCAACGATGAACCGGCGGAACCTGGCCGCCGACTATTCGGAATTGCTACCTTCATGTCCAAGTTTGTCGCCTGGAGCAGGACCAAAATGGCTCATTTCCCCCAATCGCTTTCGTCTCTGACCGATTTTGCTCGCCCGCGCCGTCTGGCGCTGCTCGCCGTGCTCGCCACGGCCGTGCTGCCATCGACGGCCGACGCCCGCGGCGCCGGCTATGACGGCATCTGGAACGTCACCTTCGCCACCACACGGGGCAATTGCAGCTCCGGCTACAGCGTCCCCTTCACCGTCACCGGCAACCGGGTCTCCTCCGCCGGCGGCGGCCGGGTCTCCGGCAGGGTCAATCGCGGCGGCGCCGTCGCCGTCCAGGTCTCGGTCGGCGCCTCCCATGCCAGCGGCGGCGGCCGGCTCGCCGGCGCCAATGGTACCGGCTCCTGGAAGGGCGTCATTTCCGGCGACCAGTGCAGCGGTACCTGGCAGGCGACGCGGACGTAGTCGCCGGGAAGGTGGTGCGCCCCGTCCCCCGCGTGGGAGGGTGCAGCGCCCGCGGTTTGCGCCTCGCCCAAAAAACAAAACGGCCCGCCGGAGATCCGGACGGGCCGTTGAATTCCAAGTCTCAAACGGCTGCCGTCAGCGCGGCGCCAGGACCATGACGACCTGACGGCCCTCGAAGCGCGCGTCCTGCTCGACCTTGGCGAGCTCGGCCACGTCGGTCTTGATCTTGTCCAGCAGCTTGGTGCCGATCTCCTGGTGCGCCATTTCGCGGCCGCGGTATCGCAGCGTGATCTTGACCTTGTCGCCTTCTTCGAAAAACCGCTGCATTGCGCGCATCTTCACGTCGTAATCGTGGTCGTCGATCATCGGGCGGAGCTTGATCTCCTTGATCTCGACGATCTTCTGCCGCTTGCGGGCTTCGGCAGCTTTTTTCTGGGCGGAATACTTATACTTCCCGTAGTCCATGATCTTGCAGACGGGAGGGCTGGTATTCGGCGAAATCTCGACCAGATCCATGCCAGCTTCCTGGGCCATGCGGATGGCGACGACGGTCTCGACCGTGCCTTTGTTGTCACCGGTCTGATCGATCAGCTGGATCTGCGCATTGCGAATATCATCATTGATGCGCGGCCCGTCTTTGCTGGCAACGGGCGGGGCTTTATTGGGACGGCGAATGGGTGGTTCTCCAAGGTTGTGAAAGAAGCGGCTATCTTGAAGGAAGATGCGGTTGCCGGCAAGCAAGTCGCTCGTGCGGCAAGTGAAAAACCCTCAAATGCGAGGCATTTTGGTCACGCCTGGGCACGCTGATCGACATAGACACCTTGCTTCTGTTCCGCAAGCGTCCCAAAGGGCCAATGACACACGTCCGGTCGCCTCGCTGGAGGCGCCCCTGACAGCTCAAACTGCAAAGCCAGAGTAAACGTTCCATGACCGATGCAATTGCCGATGCCGTGCTCGACTTCATCGAATTGGGCGAGGGACCGTCCGCACGCAGGATCGCGGTGCGCCACCGTGCCGGAAAGGGTCCGGGGCCCGGCCTGGTCTGGTTGGGCGGATTCAAGTCGGACATGCAGGGCGGCAAGGCCGTGGCGCTGGATGGCTGGGCCCGGGATCATGGCCGCGCCATGGTCCGGTTCGACTATTCCGGCCACGGCGAATCCGGCGGTGATTTCGCCGACGGCACCATCGGCAGCTGGCTCGAGGATAGCGTCGCGGTATTCGAACGCTTCTGCGACGGTCCGCAGGTCCTGATCGGTTCATCCATGGGCGGCTGGATGGCGCTGCTGCTCGCGCGCGAGATCAAGAAGCGATCCAGCAAGGGGTCGCTGGCTGGCCTCGTGCTGATCGCGCCGGCGCCCGACTTCACCGAAGAGCTGATGTGGAAGAAGTTTCCGCCCGCGGTGAAGAAGGAGATCGAGAGCAAGGGCTTCTGGCTGCGGCCGTCGGACTACGGCGACGGTTCGCCCTATCCGATCACGCGGAACCTGATCGAGGAGGGGCGCAATCACCTCGTGCTCGGCAGCGCCATCGATCTCGGTTGCCCGGTCCGCATCCTGCAGGGCGCGCAGGATCCCGACGTGCCCTGGCAGCACGCCTTCGCGCTGACGCATCGCCTTCCCGCCGACGACGTCGTGCTGACCATGATCCAGGATGGCGACCACCGCCTCTCCCGCCCGCAGGACATCGCGCGCATTCTTGCCGCGGTGGCGGAGATCGGGTGACTTCTTCCTTCCCCCCTTGTGGAGGAAGGTGGCGCGCAGCGCCGGATGAGGGGTTCTTTCCACGAGCTCGATTCGCGGAAGCGACCCCTCACCCAAGTGAATGCGCGTCGACCAGCGGAGCTGCCCTCTCCCACAAGGGGAGAGGGCACAACAATTGGGAGCAACGCCAATGACCACGACCGCCATGCTGCGCGCGTTCTGCGATGCCGTCGAGCAGCGCAATGGCCGTGCGTTTGCCGAGCTGTTCACCGAAGACGGCGTCTATCACGACGTCTTCTACGGCGCCTTCGCAGGCCGCGCGAAGATCGCCGAAATGATTGACGACTGGTTCTATCGCACGGCGACCGACTTCCGCTGGGACATGCATGATCCCGTGTCTGACGGCACCACGCTCTACGCGCGCTACACGTTCAGCTACAAATCAACCCTGCCGGAAGCGAGCGGGGCGCGGGCGATGTTCGAGGGTGTCGCGATCATGACGCTGAAGGAAGGCAAGATCGCGAGCTATCACGAGGTCGCCAACACCGCGCCGGCATTCGTCGACCTGAAGTTCGCGCCGGAACGGATCGCCAAGATCGTCGCCAAGCAGGGCGCCGCGCTGAAGGTGCGACCGGAGATGCAGCGGCATCTGGCGTAGGTCTCTCCTCTCGTCATTCCGGGGCGCGCCACTTGGCGCGAACCCGGAATCCATTCATCAGCAAACTCTGCCGCCCGATGGATTCCTGGCTCGCGACTTCGTCGCGCCCCGGAATGACGAGGGGAGCGCTCCTATCGCTTCGACGGATTGGCCATCGGCTTGCGCTGCGCCAGCGCGGCAACCGTCGCGGTGCCGATCGGGCCCGCTTCGTCGTAGAGCCAGCACTCACCAATCGCGACGCCCTCGGTCGCCTGATGGTTTACCACGTCGAAGCCGATCCACTTCGTCACCGGCAGGCGGTGCAGATAGATCGTCACGTCGCTGTTGATGTAGCCGAGGCCCTTGTCGCCGGCGTTCGCAAACGGGCTGGCGAAATCGGCGCCCACGGCGACATGGACGAACGGTGTCATCGCAACGCCCGCAACGAGCTCGCGGACCTCGCTCATCCAGAGGCGTCGCGGTCCGAGCGAGCCCATATGGCCGACGATTGGCCGCGTCGTCCATTTGCCGTTCATGCCGAGCCTGGGATCGGTCGGCTTTGCAATATCGGCCGGCTTCGGCACCTCCCAGTTCGGCGGCGACCAGACATTGCCATCGGGATTCTGCGTCTTGCGCAGCAATTGGCACGAGGCGCGCGCCATGCTGACGCCGCCGGAGACGAACTCCGCTTCCACCACGCGAATGCGCAGACCGTCGCGCACCAGGCGCGTCGTCACCTCGATCGGCTTGTCGATGGTCGGCAGCCGAAACATGTCGACGGTGAGCCGCGCCGGCACGAATTCGGGGCCGGAATGGCGCTCCTCGATGGCAAAGCCGAGCAGGCCGACGATGACGCGTCCGTGCAGCGATTTCGGGTCCCACGGACCGTTCGCCACTTCCGTCGGATGGAATGTATCGCCCTCGCGGGTGAAGAAAGGCATGTCTGTTGTCATGCGTGCGAGATTGAAGAAACGCGCGGGGAAATCAAGTCAGGAAGCGGCCTGCCACTCCTCGCGCACGTGGTCGTCGTGCTCGCTGCTCGCCGCGGCAGACTTCATCGCCGCAAACTCTTCGCGGGACATCAACTGCCCCAGCGCCCACACTGCGGCGCCGCGCACCAGCGGGCTCGCATCATCCAGCCGTCGCCTTGCCTCGGCCGCCAGCGCGATCTCACCCGAGTTGCCGATCGCAATCAGCACGTTGCGCAGGAAGCGGTCGCGGCCGATGCGCTTGACCGGGGACTTCGTGAACAGCGCACGAAACGCGCCGTCGTCGAGCCTTGCGAGTGCCGCAAGCTCAGGCGCGCGCAATTCGTCACGCGCGGCAAGCTTCACCTCGCGTCCTTCTTGCGCGAATTTGTTCCAGGGGCAGGCGGCGAGGCAATCGTCGCAGCCATAGATGCGGTTGCCGATGGCCTTGCGAAACTCGTGCGGGATCGGTCCCTTGTTCTCGATGGTCAGATACGAGATGCAGCGCCGCGCATCGAGCTTGTAGGGCGCGGGAAACGCCGATGTCGGGCAGATGTCGAGGCAGGCCTGGCACGAGCCGCAATGGTCGATCTCCGCGCCGTCACGCGGCAGCTCGAGCGTGGTGTAGATCGCACCGAGGAACAGCCACGAGCCGAACTCGCGCGAGACGAGATTGGTGTGCTTGCCCTGCCAGCCGAGGCCCGCGGTCTGCGCCAGCGGCTTCTCCATCACCGCCGCGGTGTCGACGAATACTTTCACGTCCGACGGCGCGGTCGCGACCAGCCAGCGCGCCAGTGCCTTCAGCCGCTTCTTGATGAGGTCGTGATAGTCGTCGCCCTGCGCATAGACCGAGATCGCCGCGCGTGTGCGCTGCTGCAGGACCGCCAGCGGATCCTGGTCGGGACCGTAATTGACGCCGAGCATGATCACCGAGCGCACGTCGGCCCACAGCCCGCGCGGATCGACACGTCGCTCCGGCTGGTTCGCGAGCCAGTCCATGTCGCCATGGCCGCCGGAGGCAATGAACTCGAGGAAGTGCTTTCCGGCCGCCTCGATCGTGCCGGGTGCGGTGACGCCGATGCAGTCGAAGCCGAGCGCGCGCGCCTCGCGTTCGAGCTGCGCTTTCAGTTCAGCCGGATCGGAGCTCAGAAATCCAGGTCCACGTAAGTCCGCGACGCCGGCACGCCGGCCAGCCATTCGCTCAGCAGCGGACGGAACGACGGACGGGATTTCACCCGCGCGTACCACGCCTTTGCCGCGTCGTCCTCGCTCCATGGCACGTCGCCCAGATAGTCGATCGCCGAGAGATGCGCCGCGGCGGCGAGATCCGCGTAAGTGAGCCGGTCGCCGGCGAGGAAGTTACGCGTCTGCGCCAGCCAGCCGATATAGGCCAGATGATAGCGCACATTGGCCTTGGCCGCGCGCATCACGTCGGCCGAAGGCGGTCCGCCGCCATTCTCCTCGCTCATGAAGCGCTTGTAGATGCGCTCGGTGACGAGTGGGTGCGAGACCTCTTCGAAGAATTTCTCGTTGAACCAGGCCATCAGCCGGCGCACCTCGACGCGCTCGGCGACCGTCTCCGGCATCAGGCGCTTGGGTCCCATCTCGGCGCCATAGGCCTCGTCGACATATTCGGCGATGATCGCCGCGCCCGGGATCGGCGGCTGCTCGTCGTCCAGCAACACCGGCGTCGTGCCGGCTGCGTTGAGCAGCAGAAATGCCTCGCGCCGTTCCCAGCTGCGTTCTTCGACCAGCTTGAGGTCGAGCCCGTATTCGCCCGCGATCAGGCGGATGAATCGCGAATGCGGACAGAACGGATGATGAAACAGCGTAAACATGAAGCCTTTGACTATTTGATGGTGCTTAAGAATCCATCAATGTTTGTGCGGCGCCACACTAGTCCTTCAAAACCGCGAAGCAAGTGCGTGATTTCGCATTTTACGATTGCGGCATGGGGGCGAATAGGCGAGAAGAGCCCCGCTTTTCCAGCCGAAATGGACCGTAAATATGTCAGACGCAATACGGGCAGTGATCCTCGGCATCATCGAGGGTGTGACCGAGTTCCTTCCCGTATCCTCGACCGGCCATTTGCTGCTCGCGGAGCGCTTCTTCCACCTCGGCGAAGGCGCGTTCTGGGATTCGTTTACGGTTCTGATCCAGCTGGGTGCGATCCTTGCGATCGTCGGGCTGTATTTCAGGAAGCTCTGGGATGTCGTCATCGGCTTCTTTACGGGCGATGCCTATGCGCGCCGCTTCGTCATCGGCGTGCTGGTGGCATTCCTGCCGGCCGTCATCGTCGGCCTCGTCGCCGGCAAGTACATCAAGAGCGTGCTGTTCAATCCCTGGGTCGTCTGCTTCACGCTGATCGTCGGCGGCGCCATCCTGCTCTGGGTCGACAAGCTCGATCTCAAGCCGCGCGAGCACGACGCCACCAGGTTCCCGCTGCTGATGTATCTCTATATCGGCATCGCGCAATGCGTGGCGATGATCCCGGGCGTGTCGCGTTCAGGGGCCAGCATCGTCGCCGCGATGTTCCTCGGCGCCGACAAGCGCGCGGCGGCCGAGTTTTCCTTCTTCCTCGCCATCCCCACCATGATCGGCGCGTTCGCCTACGATTTCTACAAGAACCGCGCCGAGATGACGATGGATCACATGAACATCGTCGCCATCGGCTTCGTGGTGTCGTTCATCACGGCGATCATCGTGGTCAAGACGTTCCTGGAATACGTCACCCGGCACGGTTTCGTGGTGTTCGCGTGGTGGCGTGTCATCGTCGGCACGCTCGGCCTGATCGCGCTGGCGCTCGGGCATTGAGATTTAAGGTCTGTAGCCAGTAGCCCGGATGGAGCGCAGCGCAATCCGGGGCCGACATTGTTTGTGGCACGATTCCCGGATTACGCTGCGCTCCATCCGGGCTACGTTCCGCCGCGTCTTCAACCTAATATCAGCTTTTGATCGGTAGGCAGTGTCCGGAGCGGGGTGGCCCGCGGGCGGAGCCGAAACCATGACCCTCGTCAGCGGCTGGGGGCGTTTCCCGGTCGTCGATAGCGATGTGCTGCGCCCGCGCTCGTTCGCGGCGGTCGGCGAGGCTGTCTCGGCCGGCACCGTCGCGCGCGGCAGCGGCCGCGCCTATGGCGATGCCGCGATCGGCGCCGTCAGGACCGTCGCGATGACCGGCTTCGACCGGGTCCGGTCGTTCGATCCGGCCACCGGCCGCATCCGCCTCGAGGCCGGTGTTCTCCTGTCGGACCTGATCGACACCTTTGGGCCGCGCGGCTTCCTGCCTTTCGTCGTGCCCGGCACGCGGTTCGTCTCGGTCGGCGGCGCCATCGCGGCCGACGTCCACGGCAAGAACCATCATTGCGAAGGCGGCTTCGGCCGCTACGTCGACAGCCTCCTGCTGCGCACCGGGCAGGGCGATGTCATCGAGGCCTCGCGCGAGCAGAATTCCGACGCCTTCTTTGCGACCGTCGGCGGCATGGGCCTGACCGGCATCATCCTCGAGGCCACGATGCGGCTGCGGCGGGTCGAGACGGGGTGGATCCGCGAGCGGGTGATCTCCGCGTCCGATCTCGATGCCGCGATGCGCGCACTCGAGGCGAGCAACGACGCGACCTATTCGGTGGCCTGGATCGACTGCGTGGCACGAGGGCGCGATCTCGGTCGTTCGCTGATCTATCTGGGCGAGCACGCGGGCAGGGACGAGCTGGCGGAAGGCGTCGACGCATTTCCGGTCGGCAGGAGTTCCGGCCTCAGCGTGCCGGTCGACCTGCCCTCGATGGCGCTGAACCGCACCAGCGTCCGTGCCTTCAACGAGCTCTACTACCGCATGGGCGCGCGGCGCGCCGGCGGCAGCCACGTGGTCTCGCTCTATCCGTATTTCTTTCCGCTCGACAGCATCGGTGACTGGAATCGCATCTACGGCAAGCGCGGCTTCCTGCAGCATCAATGCGTGATTCCGGAAGCGAACGCCCGTGCCGTGCTCGGCGATATCCTCGATCGCGTGGCGCGGCGCGGCGATGCTTCTTTCCTCGCCGTGCTGAAGAAGCTCGGCCAGGGCGACGGCATCCTGTCGTTCCCGCTGCCCGGCTACACGCTGGCGCTGGATTTCCCCGTCAAGGGCGACATCCTGAATTTTCTCGACGAGATCGATCGTCTGGTCGTTGCCGCCGGTGGACGGCTGTATCTGGCGAAAGACGCACGCCAGTCGCGCGCGACCTTCGCGGCGGGCTATCCTGCCTTGCAGCGCTTCAACGCGATCCGCAAATCGCTCGATCCCGCCGGCAACATACGTTCGAAACTTTCACAGCGTCTGCTTGATGAGGTCTAGGCCGTGACGTCACGCAAATCCGTCCTGGTGCTCGGTGGCTCCTCCGATATCGGTCGCGCCGCCGCGCGCGCCTTTGCCAAGCGTGGATACGATGTCGGGCTCGCAGGCCGCGACGTCGCGGCGCTGCAGCTTGACGCCGCCGATCTTCGCGCGCGCTACGATGTCGAGGTCGGCCTCCATCAATTCGATGTGCTCGACACCGCCGCGTTCGATCGGTTCGTCGCCGGCCTTCCCGCGCTGCCCGATGTCGTCATCTCGATCGTCGGCCTGCTGGGCACACAGGAGAACGCCGAGAACGATCTCGCTCACGCCACCACGATCATGCGCTCCAACTACGAAGGTCCGTCATTGATCCTTGGTCTGTTTGCGGAGAAGTTCCTGGCCCGCGGCAGCGGCACGATCGTCGGCGTGTCCTCCGTCGCCGGCGATCGCGGCCGCGCCTCGAACTATGTCTACGGCTCGGCGAAAGCCGGCTTCTCCGCCTTCCTGTCGGGCCTGCGCGCCCGTGCCAGTCGCGGTGGCGTCCATGTCGTCACCGTGAAGCCCGGTTTCGTCCGCACCAAGATGACCGAAGGCATGAAGCTGATCGGCCCGCTCACCGTTGAAGCGCCGGTGGTTGGCGATGCCATCCTTGCCGCCGTCGAGAAGAAGACGGATGTCGTCTATGTCAGCGGCAAATGGCGCCTCGTGATGCTGATCATCAAGGCGCTGCCGGAAGCGGTGTTCAAGAAGCTGAAGTTCTGAGGCTGCCGCCGCGGCGGTCTGCTGTCTGGCCCGGCTCGTCCCAAACTCGTCATGCCCGGGCTTGACCCGGGCATCCACGTCCTGCTGAAAATGCGGATGTGCGTGGATGGCCGGGTCAAGCCCGGCCATGACGGTGGAGAGAGCGGTGCTTCACACGCCCATGCGCTGGAACTGGCCCGCCGCGCGAAAGCGCCAGAGATATTGCGGGGCGATAGCTTCCAGCGAATCGGCTGATATGCCGAGCCCTTCCAGCGTCAGCCCGGCCGCCTTGGCCGTATCAGATACGACATTGTCGCGCTCGAGCAGCGTGACCTGGTCCGGCGTCAGCTTGAACGCGCCCGGTGCGAATTGCAGGAAGGCGGCCTTGAAGCGGGCGAGGCCGAACGACAGCGGGATCAGCATGCGCTCGCGGTCGGTGATGGCGAGGATAGCCTCGATGATCTCGCGCATGGTCAGCACTTCCGGCCCGCCGAGCTCGTAAGCGGCGCCCGCCTTGGTCTTGCCGTCGACGGCATCCGCGATCGCGGTGGCGACGTCGCCGACATAGACCGGCTGCATCTTGGTCTCGCCGCCGATCAGCGGCAGCACCGGCGACATCCGGGCCAGCGCGGCAAAGCGGTTGGTGAACTGGTCCTCGGGGCCGAACACCACGGAGGGGCGGAAGATCGTGGCCGAGGGCACCGCGGCCAAGACCGCGGCCTCGCCGGCCGCCTTGGCTCTGGCATAGCGGGAGGGTGATTCGGCATCGGCGCCGATCGCCGAGACATGCACCAGGCGGCTACCTGCCGCGGCGGCGGCCTTGGCGACGGTCTCGGCCCCTCTGGCCTGGACGGCGTCGAAGGTCTGCTCGCCGCCCTCGGCGAGGATCCCGACCAGATTGATCACGACATGCGAATCACGCAGCGCCGCCTCGACCGAGGCCGGATAGCGCAGATTCGCCTGCACGGTGTGGACCTGGCCGACCCGGCCGGAGGGCTGGAGGTATCCGGCGAGTTCCGGCCGCCGCACCGCAACCCGGACCCGGTAATCGCGCTTGCACAGAGCCCGGACGACATTCCGGCCCAAAAACCCCGATCCGCCGAAAACCGTGACGAGAGTTTCCAGATTCGATGCCATGGGAGCCATATCCTGCGGAAAAGAGTGCGTCTTGTCAGGCTTGTATCGGGCCGGTTTGCGATGCGCAATCGGCATCCCGAACCGGGCTCGAAGCATGAATTGACAACGGCGTCACCGAACCGTAGTAACCGCCTCCGTGCCCCAAACGGCATGCCCAGGTGGTGGAATTGGTAGACGCGCTGGCTTCAGGTGCCAGTGGCTTAACGGCCGTGAAGGTTCGAGTCCTTTCCTGGGCACCATTTGTTTCTGGATACCAAGCAATTCCAGATAGATGAGCCCTATCAAATTGTTGCGGCGGCCCGCCTAGACCGGCATCTCGAAAGAGAATGTCGTTTCGTTCGGCGTCGACACTGCACTCAATTTGCCGCCATGGGCCTGGGCGATCTGCGATGCGATGTAGAGACCAAGGCCTAGTCCCTGCTGGCTCGGCCGGTCGCCGCGCGTGTATGGCTTGAAGAGATTCGCGAGCGCCTTTTCTGATATGGGCGGCCCTTCGTTGGACACCGTCAGATCGAACGTTCCGTCCAAGGTCTTGGCAGAAACCCGGATCGGCCTTCCCCGGTCACCATACGCGACCGCATTCCCGAGCAGGTTCGAGAACAGCTGCCCCATCTTGCCGCGATCGCAGTTGATGGGCTCGGCGATCCGGATCGTTGAATTGATGCTTACGCTTGGCCAGGCAGTCCTGAACTCGGCGATGATCTGCTCCAGCACCGGCGTCAACGGCTGCTTCGCGTCCCGCCTGATCGTCAGGCCTCCACCGAGGCGGCCTCGCGCGAAGTCCATGATGTTTTCGACGATGCCGGCCATGCGATGAACGGCGTTCTGAACGCCGAGCGCGATTTCGGGTGCGCGCCCGGTATCGAGATTCTTCAGCAGGATGCGCATGCCCGCATCGACGGCGGCCAGTGGGTTGCGCAGATCGTGTCCCAAGACGCCGATGAACTGTTCGCGAAGCTCGGCTGTCTTGCGTTCGTCGACAAGATCGGCCTGGCTGGCGTGAAGATCGGTCTGGCTTCGTTCCAGACGCTGATTGAGTTCGAGCTGTGCGGCGATCAGCTCGGCCAGCAGCTGAAACGTGGTGAGTATTTCAGGCTTGCGAAGTTGCCGGGGAGTAGGGTCGATGGCGCACAGCGTTCCCCACACAGACCCGTCGATCAGGATGATGGGAGCGGAGATATAACTGCGAAATCCATACATCGCCGGGGTCGGGTGATCGCGGAAGGCGCCGTCGGTCTGCACGTCGTTGATGACCACGGTGTTGCCGTGCTGCCGGATCTCGTTGCAGATGGTCGTCTCGACACGCAGCTCTCCGCCTGGCTCGAGGCCGAAGGCAATGCTGTCCCGCACGGCGCAGCAAACCCAGTGATCCGACGTGACGCGAGCGATGGCAACGAAGCCCATGCCAGTGACGCGTGCCGCCAGATCCAGGATCTTGGGAACTGCCCCAATCTGCTGGACGGCATCCACGTCCGCCTTGATGTCAATTGCCATGGTCAACCCTGAAGCCCCGTTCCGACCAACGCAATTCTTCGCAAGATGTTCGGCGGAACGAAGCGCCCATTCAAAACTTGTGCTCGGTTATGCTGGAGCATATGTGTCCAATCTCAGTAAGCATAGGGACGTGATCCTGATCGTCGAAGACGACCTCCTCATCCGCATGAACGCGATTGACATGGTGCGGCAGATGGGCATCGACGTGCTGGAGGCTGCGGACGCGGACGAGGCCGTCAAGCTCCTGGAGTCCGTGCCTGAAATCACCGTCGTCTTCACCGATATTCAGATGCCCGGATCGATGGATGGTCTTCGGCTTGCGGAGGTGATCAGACACCGGTGGCCACCCGTGCTGCTTCTGATTACGTCAGGACAGGTCAGCCCGGCCGCCGCCGACATCCCGCCCGGAGCGCAGTTCATCCCCAAGCCGTATTTCTCTGCCCAGCTTCACGAGCAGCTTGAAATGCTGGCCGGTGGGCGCGCGTAGCAGGCGGTGCTTCCGTCGCGCCGAACCGGACGCTCGCGCCTCACACCACGCTCTTCCCCGCCCGGTCCGCCACCTCCTTCTGCACGAAATACATCGCGATCAGCGTGACGAGCGTCGTGGTGACCACGACGTAGCCGATCTGCTCGAAATGGAGCAGCGAGCCGTCCGGTCCCTGCGCGACGATCGCAGCCGCCAGCACCGAGCCGAGCCCGCCGGAGAGCTGCTGCAGCGAGGCGCTGACCGCGCTGAACGAGCCGCGCTGACTGGGGTCGGGGATCGCCGATATCAGCGCCTGCGACGGGATCATGCGCGAGAAGATGCCGACGAACATCAGCACGTTGACGGTGATCGCGGTCGCGAGCGTGACGTGGCCGAGATGAGTGTAGATCAGCACCATGATCACGGTCATCACGCAGCCGAACACGAAGGTCGGGTATTTGCCGAAGGCATCGCTGGCCCGGCCGACCAGGGGCCCCGTGACGATGCTGAACAGGCCGGAGACGAGATAGATCGTCGGCAGATGCGCCATGTCGATGCCGAGATTGTTCACGGTGAAGGCGCTGGAGAACGGCATCAGCATGTATCCGCCCGTCGCCAGCAGCGTCGTGACGGCGAACGCCAGGGTGTAGCGCGGCTGTGCAACGGTCGCGATCAGATGGTGGAACGGGTTTCTGTCCTGCTTCAGCTTCAGATGCGCATCGACCGGCTCCATGGCGAAGGCGATGACGGCGATCGCGACGATCGACACGATGACGATCGCGATGAAGCAGATATGCCAGCTCCAGTGATTGGCGAGAAACAGTCCGGCGGGAATGCCGAGCACCTGGCTCGCCGCGAACGCGGTCTGGATGAATCCCATCACGCGGCCGCGCATGTTGAGCGGGAACAGATCGGTGACGATGGCGAGCACGACCGAGCCGATCACGCCGCCGAACAGGCCCGTCACGATCCGGCCCATCAGCAGCACATGGTAGTTCGGCGCGGCGGCGCACAGCATCGTGCCGAGCGTGAAGCCGACATAGAAGAACAGCAGGATCCGCTTGCGATCGAAGCGGTCAGCGAAGCCGGCGGCGAGGATGCCCGACAGACCTGCACTGAACGCGTAGGCCGACACCGCGACGCCGAATTGCGTCGCCGTGATGTTGAGCGCAGGCATCAGGATGGCGCCGAGCGGCGACATGATGATGAAATCGAGGATGATCGTGAATTGCGTGAACGCGAGCAGCGCGATGAGGAGCGCCTGGTAGCGCGAGAAGCCGCGCTGGCGTTCCGATGGGTCGTCGATCGGCGCGGCGAGCGTCTGTTCGGTCATGGGCACCTGATTCAGGGTGAGGGGAGGGAAACTGGCAGATAGGGTGGACCAGCATGAATTCCACGGGGCGCGCGCCGTTGGCTCGGCCGAATCGGGCAGTTCGGGCGCCGCTGTGGGTTCCATGCAACATCCGGGCCCTCCGCCGACGGTCCCCTCCTCGCGAAAAGGAGTGCGCTGACTGAGAAGCCGGCATCGGGCGGGCCCCCATGAATATGGGAGGACGCGATGCCGCGCAGGCCTTTGCGCATCATGCGTCTTCCCAAAACCCTGGGCCGCGTGCTTTGTCGCGAAGGCGTCAAATGCATTGGCGTGGTGACGGGCTGGGACTGGAAGTGACGGCGGTCTTCATTCTTCTTCTTGCCGGTTGCGGGTTTGGGAGACGGGGGAACCGACATGATGATTTCACCGCGGAAGCGAGTCACCGTTTGTCTTGCAACGGCGCTCATTGCCGTCGTCGCGGCCTGCGCCGGCGCGCCGCAAGCCCGGGCCCAGTTCATCTGCGTGGATGGGGCCGCGTCCGAGCAAGGCGCCAGTGCGGCCGGCTCAGCGGGCAATTTTGCCTGTGGGCCCTCCGCCTCCGCTCCGGGTGCGGGCAGCAACAACTCCGCGATCGGGAGCGGCGCTTACGCTGACGGAAATGCCAGCAGCAATATTGCCGTCGGTTCCGCCAACGCCAGCGGCCACAGCAGCTCCAATATGGCGACCGGAAACAATGCCAACGCCAGCGGCAACAACAGCTTCAACAGCGCGACCGGAGCGGGAGCCATCGCCAGCGGTGACACCAGCAAGAACATCGCGTCCGGTAACAACGCGCAAGCCAGCGGCGACAACAGCAACAATATCGCGACCGGCGCCGGAGCCAACGCCAGTGGCAACAACAGCGGCAATCTTGCGTCCGGGCTGACAGCCCTCGCCAACGGAGACAACAGCAGGAACGTTGCGACAGGGCGCAGTTCCAATGCCTCCGGCAACAACAGCAGAAATGTTGCGAACGGGTTTCTCGCCAGGGCTTACGGCGACAACAGCTTCAACACCGCGACGGGGACCAACGCCAACGCCTACGGCAACGGCAGCGCTAACATCGCGACCGGCCCAAACTCCAACGCGACGGGCGACAACAGCTTCAATATCGCGACCGGCGTGAATACCAACGCGAGCGGGTCCGGAAGCAATAACGTCGCCACCGGCAACGCCGCCAACGCATTTGGCGCCAACAGCTCCAACGCCGCGACCGGCTATCTGGCGAATGCCAACGGCGCCAATTCGAGCAATATCGCGAACGGCACGCAATCCAATGCCAGCGGGACCGGCAGCTTCAACATTGCGGTCGGAAACGGCGCCAATGCGAGCGGAAACGGTGTCGCGAACACCGCGGTGGGCAACGGCTCCAACGCCACCGGCGCGAATTCCTCGGCCTTTGGCAACGGTGCCTCGGCGACCTTCGCGAACGCGACCGCGATCGGCAATGGCGCCACCGCGACGCGCGCGAACCAGCAAGTGTTCGGCACCGCGAGCAACACCTACACGATGACGGGCCTCACCTCGGCCGCGAGCACGGCTGCGCAATCCGGACCGGTGCAGCTGGTCACGACGGATGCGGCCGGCAATCTCGCCGCGACCTCGCTCAGTGCGCTCGGGCTTGCTGGCTCCGGCGACATCGCAAACATCAACAGCCAGCTCGCCGGCATCAATGCCCGCCTCAACGAAATCGACGGCAGGACCGGCAAGGCCATCAACGGCGTCGCCATGGCCTTTGCGATGTCCGGCTCGCCCTGGCTGATGCCGTCCGAGAAGATCGCGATGAGCATGAACTGGGGTACCTTCCAGAACACCAATGCGCTCTCCATGAGCGCGGCGCTACGCGTCAGCGAGAACGTGCAGGCAAGCGGCGGCCTGACCTACGGCACCAATGGCGGCGGATTAGGGGGCCGCGTCGGAATGCGCGTCGGCTGGTGATGCGGGCTTTGGCAATCCCATGCAACTGATCGTGCGCGCCGCGTTGGCACTGGCGCTGCTGCTGAGCGGAAGCGACGGCACCTGGGCTCAACAGAAGACGCAAGCGCCGGCCGCGGCTCCCGCGCCGCCGTCGCTGCCCGTCTCGCTGGAGCAGGCGCTCTATTTGATCCGCTCGACACTGCTCACGCTCAACGATGCCAACCGCACCGGCAATTATACCGTGCTGCGCGACCTCGCCGCGCCCGATTTCCAGGCGCGCAACACCGCCGCCGATCTCGGGCTCAATTTTCTCGATTTGCGGCGTCGCAATTTCGACCTCTACGGCGTTGCATTGCTGGCACCGCAATTCACCGACGCGCCCGCGCTCGACCCGCAGGGCATGCTGCGGCTTGCGGGCTATTTTCCGACCCAGCCGCAGCAGATCAAATTCGATCTCACCTTTCAGATCGTCGCCGGGCAATGGCGCCTGTTCGCGATCGCCATCGCCACGCCCGACGCCGCATCGGCGCAACCGCAGCCCCAGGCGGCGCCCGCCAGGCCGGCCGCGCCGGCGCAGAAGAAGTCGCCGTGAGAGCAGGGTCGTACCTCTCTTATCACTCTGATAAGAATGGAGTTCTTGCTAAAATCCAGCGCGCCTGACCGCGCGGGCTTGCGCGGCCCCCCCCGATTAAGCCGCCCTTAGCGAATGCCCCCTAGGCTCGCGGCCATCCATGTCCCTGCTCCCCGGCCGGATGCCGGTCATTTGCGTCAGTTAAGAGCGTTTTCGGATGGAGCAGCCTGCCCGACAGTACGAGCCTAGCGCCCCCGCACCGACGGGGGTGGCGGCGCGGACGCTTCTCGTCGATCTCGAAGGCGGCCTGCTGCGGTCCGAATTGCTGATGGAGGCGCTGTTCTCCAGCCCCGGCCGGATGCTGGCGCGCTTTGGCGCGGGTGGACGAGCGGGCATGGCGGCGCTCACCGACATCCTGGCGAAGGCCGAGATCGACTACGCCCATCTGCCCTACGATTCCGAGGTGCTGAACCAGGCACTGGCGGCGCGGGCGCGGGGCGAGAAGATCTATCTGGTCGCCGATCGCTTCGCCCGTCATGCCGCAGGCATCGCCGCGCATCTCGGCTTCGACGGCGTGGTTGCGCCGGCCGATCTCGCCGCGGGCGACCTTCCCTTCGATCGCGCCTTCATCGCGCGCCTTAGTGCACGCAATAGCGGGCGTGCGAGCCTGAAGACCTGGGCCAAGGCGCTGCGCGTCTATCAATACGCCAAGAACACGCTGGTGTTCGTGCCCGTGATCACCGCGCACCAGCTCAACTTTGCCTCGCTCGGCTCCGCGCTGCTGGCGTTCCTGGCGTTCTCGGCCTGTGCGTCGGGCGCCTATCTGATGAACGATCTGCTCGATCTCGCCGCCGACCGGCAGCATCCGACCAAGCGCCATCGCGCGCTCGCGGCCGGCGACTTGCCGATCTCCTCGGCGCTGTCGGCGATCCCCGCGCTGTGGCTGTTCGCGGTCATCGCCGGCGTTTGCATCTCGCCGCTGTTCCTCGGCGTGCTCGGCGCCTATCTCGCCACCACGATCGCCTATTCGCTCGTGCTCAAGCGCAAGATGCTGGTCGACATCGTCACCCTCGCCGGCCTCTACACGCTCCGTATCGTCGCCGGTGCGGTCGGCGTCGGCGTGGTGCTGTCGGAATGGCTGCTGATCTTCTCGTTGTTCGTGTTCACCTCGCTGGCACTGATCAAGCGCTTCAGCGAGCTCAGCATGCGCGAGAGCGCAGGGCTCGCCGATCCCTCCAACCGCGACTACAGGATCACCGATCTGCAAATCATCGCCGCGATGGCGGCTGCGAGCGCGATGAACGCGGTGACCGTGTTCTCGCTCTACGTCTCCTCGACCGCGGTGATGCCGCTGTACAGCCGGCCCTGGATGCTGTGGCTGCTCACCCCGCTGCTGCTCTACTGGTTCGGCCGCGCCCTGATGATGGCGCATCGCCGCGAGATGCCCGACGATCCGATTCTCTACGCTTTCCGCGACGGCCCGAGTCGCATCACGGTCGCGGCGATGATCTGCATCATGCTGGCGGCGATCTGACCGAACCCCGTGCTTGCGCGGCCCGCCGGCAATGGCTACATCGCGGGCAATCCGAATTAGCTATCGTGCCGACGCAACCGATTCGACCCGAGGTTTTGAAGCGCCATGACCGTACGCCTGCACCGCGGCGACCTGCCCGACCTGTCCCGCTACACCGGAGCGGTGGCGATCGACACCGAGACCATGGGGCTGAACCCGCACCGCGACCGGCTCTGCGTGGTGCAGCTCTCGCCCGGCGACGGCAGCGCCGACGTGGTGCAGATCCCCAAGGGCCACACCGACGCGCCGAACCTGAAGGCGCTGCTGGCCAATCCCGCCATCACCAAGATCTTCCACTTCGCGCGGTTCGACGTCGCGGTGCTGTACCAGACCTTCGGCGTCATGACCGGGCCGATTTATTGCACCAAGATTGCCTCCCGCCTGACCCGCACCTACACCGACCGCCATGGTCTGAAAGACCTCGTGCGCGAGGTGCTCAATGTCGACCTGTCCAAGCAGCAGCAATCCAGCGACTGGGGTTCCGACAGCCTGACCGAGCCACAGCTCGCTTATGCCGCATCCGACGTACTGCATCTGCATGCCTTGCGCGAACGGTTGGATGCCATGCTGGTCCGGGAGGGCCGCACCCAGCTGGCAAAAGCCTGTTTCGACTTCCTGCCGACCCGGGCCCTGCTCGACCTCCAGGGCTGGGAGGAAGAGGACATTTTCGCGCATTCCTGAGCCCTGACCCGCCGGTTAGACTTTGGGCTGCGCCCCGTTTCGGACACTTTCGTGCGGCCTGTCCAGGCCCGGTATGCCCAAGGCTTATTTGTCCAAGGCTTGTTTGTCCGAGGCTGCAAATCGGGGGCATGACGGGTACAATGGATCGCCCCTCAACCCGGCCTGGCGAGCGACACCTCAGGAGCCCTGGTGAATTCGGCCCACAGTCCCACCTACGACGCCGCGCTTGCGGCGAAGTTTGCCAGCGCGGCGCGTCACAGCCGCCTGGTGCGGATTCTGCGGGTCTCGGTTCCGGCGACGGTGGTCGTGGCCATGGCCGTGATCATCTACATCGCGTTCTTCAACAAGTTCAGGATGCCGGAGCTGCCGCTCACCGTCGAAAACATGGTGGTGTCGGGCACCAAGATCACGATGGAATCGCCGCATCTGTCCGGCTTCACGCCGGATCAGCGGCCCTACGAGCTCTGGGCCAAGACCGCGACGCAGGACATCACTGATCCCGATCATGTCGATCTCAATGATTTGCGCGCCAAGGTGCTCATGGAGGATCAATCGACCCTGTTCCTCGATGCCCGCACCGGCCGCTTCGACAACAAGCAGCAGCAGCTCGATCTGCACAAGGACATCTTCCTGCGCACCTCCACCGGTTATGAGGCGCGGCTGAACTCCGCCTTCGTCGACATGAACAAGGGCACGGTGTCCTCGGACGAGCGTGTCGACGTCAAGCTGACCAACGGCACGCTGACCGCGGACCGCCTGCGCATCACCGAAGGCGGCAACGTCATCCGTTTCGAAGGCAATGTGGTGATGCATCTGGACAAGCTGGACGAGCCGGCCGCCGCGCAGCCTGCGCCGGTCGAGCCTGCGCCGCCCGTGAAGACGCGTACGCCTCAGAACAAGTCTGCCAATTCAAAGTGATTTTCATGATGAAGTCTTTTCCGCGGGACACTGTCGTCGGCAAGCTCGCGCTCGTCGCCGGCCTTGTGCTGCTTGCATCCGGCGCAGCGCGCGCACAGAGCTCGGCAAGCGTGCCAAACGCGATGCAGGGCTTCTCGCAGAACCGCGACCAGCCGATCCAGATCGAGGCCGCCGCGCTCGAGATGCACGACAAGAAGAAGGAGGCGACCTTCTCCGGCAATGTGAAGGTCATCCAGGGCGACACCACCATGACCTCGAAGACGCTGGTGGTGTTCTACGAATCGGGTGGCGGTGACAAGCCGGCCACGCCCCAGCCTGCGGCCAAGGGGACAAAGGAGGCGACCAAGGGCGCGCCGATGCAGTCGGCGCAGCCGGGCCCCGGCGGCAGCTCCTCGATCAAGCGGCTGGAGGCGCACGGCAACGTCGTGGTCACCCAGAAGGACCAGGTGGTGACCGGCGAGACCGCCGTGTTCGACACCAAGACCAATCTCATCACCATGCTCGGCGGCTCGGGCCCGGTGGTCCTGACGCAATGCAAGAACGTGATGCGGGGCGACCGGCTGAAGGTCGACATGACGACCGGTGTGTCGCGCGTGGAATCGGACAGCGGCCGGGTTCAGGTCCTGCTGCCGCAGGGTGCCGGCAATGATTGCGGTTCGGGCAAGCCTGGCGGCGCGCCGCCTCTGCAGCTGCCCGGCGCAAGTAAACCGAAGTAAAATCAAAAGCTTGGATAAAGAGCTCCCGAACCGAGGTTGAAGCTTGGCCGGCGAGACTGTATCTAGCGCGCAGGGCTTTCGAAGCGGGGACCGCCGCTTTTCGGGCGTGTTTCACTGGGCATGAGACATCCCTTCACTCATGCTGCGTCGGCTCATCGAAAGGCCGGTGCGGCAGACCGCGCGAATTCGCGCGGGATCGTCGCGAAAGGCTAGAAGGCGGGGATGGTCGATCTTTTCAGCATGTTCCGTCGGCGCCCCGCCAAGCGCGGCCGGCCAGGATTTGCGCGTCAGGACATCACTGCGCTCGGTGACAGCGTCGGTGGGCTGGTAGCCAGCCCGATCAGGGACGCGACGCCGATGGCGCGCGACCAGGCGATGCAGGCGTCCGGCCAGTTCCAGGGTGACTATCAAGGCGACTACCAGGCCGACTATCAGACCGAGCCGCGTCCGCAGGCCGTCCACCCCTTGAGGAACGCCGCCAGGTCGAATGGCGACGGCGGGCCTCAGCTCCTGAAGCGGCCGGGCTTCCTAGCTGTGCATAGCGTGGAAAAGGCCTATGGCAGCCGCCAGGTGGTGCGCGGTGTCAGCATCTATGTGCGCCGCGGCGAAGCGGTCGGCCTGCTCGGCCCGAACGGCGCCGGCAAGACCACCGTGTTCTACATGATCACCGGCCTGATCAAGGCCGACCGCGGCGCGATCGAGCTCGACGGCCACGACGTCACCAAGCTGCCGATGTACCAGCGCGCGCGACTCGGGATCGGCTATCTGCCGCAGGAGGCCTCGATCTTCCGCGGCCTCACCGTCGAGCAGAACATCCGCGCCGTGCTCGAAGTGGTGGAGCCCTCGCGCAAGAAGCGCGAGGAGCAGCTCGATTCCCTGCTCGACGAGTTCAACATCACCCGCCTGCGCAAATCGCCGTCGATCGCGCTGTCAGGCGGCGAGCGTCGCCGCGTCGAGATCGCACGTGCGCTGGCGACCCGGCCGAACTACATGCTGCTGGACGAGCCCTTCGCCGGCATCGACCCGATCGCGGTCGGCGACATCCAGGACCTCGTCCGCCATCTCACCAATCGCGGCATCGGCGTGCTCATCACCGACCACAATGTGCGCGAGACGCTCGGTCTCACCGATCGCGCCTATATCGTCTATGCCGGGGAGATCCTGACCGAGGGGAGTCCGGATGAGATCGTCGCCGATCCGGACGTGCGCCGCCTTTACCTTGGCGAGGAATTCCGCCTCTAGCCCGTTTTTGCGTTTCGTCAAGACGTGTACATCGGGCCCGGACTAGGATAAGCAAAAATCGGACCAAATTTTTGGGAACGGTTCTTGCTTCATGGCGCTTACGCAGAGATTAGAGTTCCGGCAATCGCAGTCGCTGGTCATGACGCCGCAGCTGATGCAGGCGATCAAGCTGCTGCAATTGTCCAATCTCGATCTCACGACCTTCGTGGAGGAGGAGCTCGAGCGGAACCCGCTGCTGGAGCGGGCCAACGACGAGGCCCCCGCGGGCGAGGCCCCGGCCGAGGCTGGCCAGTACAGCGATAGCGACGATTTCGGCGGCGGCCATAGCGACGAGCCGGGCGGCGGTCCGGGCGAGGCGTTCGAGCCGGGCCAGGAAGAATGGATGAGCAAGGATCTCGGCACCCGCGCCGAGATCGAGCAGACCCTGGATACGGGCCTGGACAACGTCTTCTCCGAGGAGCCCGCCGAGGCGGCGGCGC